>NZ_SOGK01000121.1:0-18885 GCF_004564305.1 Cryobacterium sp. TMT3-29-2 | reverse complement strand
GTCCCCGCCGCCTGGCGCCGTATCGTGCACGGTTGGCCGGACGGCCTGCGCGCCGACGAGCTCGTGCGCCGCGGTGTGCTGGCCGCCCGCGCGGACGGTGGGCGGTCCCGCCGCAACCCGGCCGTGCTCGACCGTCGAGCGCGCAAGGACCGGCTCGCGACCACCTGGCCCACCGCCGACCACCTTGCCTACGCCAGCTCCGGCCACATCTCGACCCTGGTTCGGCACCCGCACGATGACGGCGTCTGGCTCGGCGCGGTCGGAATCCTTGACGATCTCCCGGCCGAGATCGACGCCGTCGTGTCGCTCTGCCGGGTCGGTCGCAGCCAGGTGCCTGAGCGCATCCGGGTCGAGAATCGGGTCGCGGTCTGGCTGGTCGACGAGGTCGATCCGCGCGCCAATCCCAACCTGACGTTCGTGCTCGAGGACACGGTCGACGCGATTGCGGCGCTGCGGGCGGAGGGTCGCACCGTGTTCGTGCATTGCGTGCAGGCGATCAGCCGCACGCCCACGGTCGGCGCGCTCTACGCCGCCCGGCACCGAGGTGTGCCGATCGAGCAGGCGCTGCGCGAGTTGACGGATGCCCTCCCGCACGCCAGTCCGAACGCCGCGTTCGTGCGCGAGCTGGTCCCGCGGCCGCTGCCCGCGCCGCGGCCCGGAGCCCTGGCCGTACAGCCCTGAGCCCTGCCGCACAGCCCGGAGCCCTGCCGCACAGCCCGGAGCCCGTCTGTCGGGGCACCAGCGGCCATGCACCGATGCCGGCTGACCGCACGTACTTCTTCGATGATGTGAGCGGGGACTTGTGAGTCAGCGGGGTCTTCTCAGTCAGCGGGGTCGTCTCAGTCGGCCTGATTTGAGTTGATACGGTCGCGCCAGCACCACGAATTCCCAGGCGGATGCGCCGGCGCGCGCCGCAGCATCCGTCACCACTCGCTCGGGCCTGAGCTTCGCGGGGGTGCTGCACTCCGAATGGATCAAGTTGTGGAGCCTGCGGTCGACCGACTGGTCGTTCGCTCTCGTAATCGTGGTGTCGGTGGGCATGGCGGCGCTACTGTCTCTGTCCACCCAGTGGGATCAGTCCGGCGTTCCGCTTGCACCGGAAAGCGTGATCGGCTGGGTCGCGGTCAGCGGCGTGGTCGGGGCATTGCTGCTGGAGCGGCGCGACGCGTAGGGCGCCTCAGGCCGAACACCGCGAGAACCCCGACCCCATCGGAATGACGAGGTCGGGGTTCTCGCTTCAGGGGGAGCTGCTGCTCAGCGGGTGACCGTCAGGAAGACGTCGCCTGACTCGAGTTGCGCGCCGGCCGTGACGGCATCCGCCAGAGTGATGTTCTCCAGCTTCTGCTCGAGGATGATCACAGGCACGATCGGGTTGCGGCCGGTGGCCTCGATGGCCGTCACGTCCCAAGTGACGATGACGTCACCGGCGGAGACGTGGTCGCCCTGCGTCGCGCGCAGGGTGAAGCCCTCGCCGTGCAGTTCGACGGTGTCGATGCCCAGGTGCACGAGCACGCCCAGGCCGTCGGGGGAGACGATCACGAAGGCGTGCGGGAACACCTTGAGCAGCTTGCCGCTGATCGGGGCGATGGCGTCGACCATCCCGCGGGGCGGGTCGATCGCGGCGCCTGGGCCCACAATGGCCTGGGCGAAGGTGGGATCCGGCACCTCGCCGAGCGCCACGGCGCGTCCGGGAACCGGGGATAGAACGACCACCGGAGCGACCACCGGAGCAACCTCAGTGGTGCTCACCGGCACGGTCGGGCTCACAGCAGGTCCTCGATGTCCTCGGCCAGATTGTCGGCCTCGGGGCCCACAACGACCTGAATGATCGTGCCGGAACGGAAGACTCCATGCGCCCCGGCGGCCTTGAGTGCCGCCTCGTTCACGACCGCCGGGTCGGTCACCTCGGTGCGCAGCCGGGTGATGCACGCCTCGATTTCCACGATGTTGTCTTTTCCGCCGAGGGCGGCCAGGATCTGCGCGGCTTTGCTAGTCATCTTCTCTTCCTTCTGTGGTGGGCACTGCGACGGGCTCATCGACTGCGGTTCTTTCACGGGCCCGTACTGCTCGCGGGATTGACAAGTGGGGTGTTGTGCCATCATGATCGAACTATTGGATCGTACCAGTACGAACCACTGAGCGGAAGTGGTACGAAGCAAGTGCGGTCTGAAGTGGGCCGGAACGATCGGCGACGGAGAGGAAACGCCATGAGACGGACCCAGGACGAGAGTTCAATGCTCGCAACCGGGCCAGTGTCCAAGCAAACGCAGTTGCGAGCGATCCTGCAGGAGCTGATCGAGAAGACCCTGGCGCCGCACGCCGCGATCCCGCCCGAGCGGAAGCTGATGGCGAAGTACGGCGTGAGTCGATCGACGGTGCGTGAGGCCATCCGTCAGCTCGTCGAGGAGGGTCTGCTCTATCGCATCCAGGGCAAGGGCACCTTCGTGGCGGGCGAGCGCGTGCAGAGCGATCTACACCTGGCCTCCTTCACCGAGGACATGCGCCGGCGCGGCCTCGTGCCCGCCACGCTCCTGCTCTCCACCTCTCTGATCGAGGCCCCGCTCGATGTGCGGGCGGCCCTCGGCCTTGGCGCGGGCGCCCGGGTGCAGGTCGTCGAACGCCTCCGGCTGGCCGGTGGCACCCCGATGGCCCTCGAGTGTGGCTACTATCCGGCGGAGCTGTTGCCGAATCTGGGCGAGCACGACCTGACCCGCTCCCTCTACGCGACTTTCGCGACCGAATACGGGCTGCGCATCGACAACGCCGAGCAGGCGGTGTGGGCGGATGCTGCGGGTCCCGAGATCGCCGAGACGTTGGGTGTCACCGCGGGGGCGCCGCTCATCGTCTTTCGACGCACTTCGTCGGCCGGGTCGGCCGCCGTCGAGTACGTCACCTCGTGGTACCGCGGAGATCGCTACCAGATCCACATGACCCTGAAGCTCCAGCACCAGCTGTGACTTTCGGCCCGGCATCGGGCCCCACCCATCACACCCATCACACCCATCACACCCATCACACCCATCACACCCATCACAGGAGGAAATCCATGTCCAGCATCACCGTAGACGCCGGGACGCGACGAAAAATACCGGGCCTCGGCCAGGCTCAACGAGTCGGCCGCAGCCTTATGCTGCCCATCGCGGCGTTGCCCGCCGCCGGGCTGCTTCTCCGCATCGGTCAGCCTGACCTGCTCGGCGGCATCCCGGGCTTCGAGACGGGCGGGGCCGTCATCGCCTCCGCCGGCGGGGCTCTGTTCGGTGCCCTCCCGCTGCTCTTCGCGGTGGGCGTAGCGATCGGCTTCGCGAAGAAGTCCGACGGCTCGACCGCCCTCGCGGCCGTGGTCGGTTATCTCGTCTTCTCCAAGGTCGGTGAGGCGATGTCGCCTCTCGTGCTGGGGTTGCCGGCCAAGGGTGACCCCCAGGTTCTCGTCGATTACAGCGTGCTCGGCGGCATCCTGATGGGTATCGTCTCGGCCGTCCTTTGGCAGAAATACCATCGCATCTCCCTGCCGAGCTATCTCGCATTCTTCGGCGGCCGTCGCTTCGTCCCGATCATCACGGCAGTGGTGGCGCTCGTCCTCGGTGTCCTCCTCAGCTTCGTGTATCCGGCCTTCGCCGGCGGATTGACCGCCTTCGGCGATGTCGTCACCTCCAATGACATCTGGGGTGGTTTCCTCTACGGCACCACCAACCGGCTGCTCATCCCCGTTGGGCTGCACCACATCCTCAACTCCGTGGTCTGGTTCGTGATCGGCGATTACAACGGCGCCAGCGGCGACATCGCCCGGTTCTTCGCCGGCGACCCCACCGCGGGCTCCTTCATGACCGGGTTCTTCCCGATCATGATGTTCGCACTGCCGGCCGGCGCCCTGGCCATCTGGCACGAGGCGAAGCCCTCCCAGAAGAAAATCGTCGGCGGCATCATGCTCTCCGGTGCCCTCACGGCCATGCTCACCGGCGTCACCGAGCCCCTCGAGTTCTCGTTCATGTTCGTGGCCTTCCCCTTGTTCGTCATCCACGCGTTCCTGACCGGAACGTCGCTGGCCCTGGTGAACGCGCTGGGCATCCGCGACGGCTTCAGCTTCAGCGCGGGGCTGTTCGACTACGTGCTCAACTTCGGGCTTGCCGAGAAGCCGCTGCTGCTCATCCCGATCGGGCTGGCGTACGGCGCGATCTACTACTTCCTGTTCCGCTTCGTGATTCGCAAGTGGAACCTGAAGACCCCCGGCCGGGGCGACGACGAGGTGCCCGACGCCAGCGCGCCGGACTCCGCCTCCTCGACATCGGTCTAGCACCGGTCCAGTCCCACTCGTTCATCCCGCACGGATGCCGGGGGTCACCGGTACACCACCGCTGACCCCCGGCAGGCACGAGAAGCGCATCACCTGTACACAATCCAGAATCTGGAGCTCGAAATTGGCTGAAGTAGTTTTTGTAAAGAGCGAGGCGGCGGCGGGAACGCTCGCCGCGGCATCCATTCGGGCACTTGTCGCCCGGAAGCCCGACGCCGTGTTGGGGCTGGCCACCGGCTCGACCCCACTCTCGGTGTATGCGGCACTCGCCGCCTCCCTGGCCGAGAACCCGATTGATGTCTCCCGGGTGCGCGGCTTCGCACTGGACGAATACGTCGGCTTGCCCGCCGACCACCCGGAGAGCTACCGCTCGGTGATCACCCGGGACGCCGTCGTGCCGATCGGTCTCACCCCCGGGAACATTCAGGTGCCGAACGGCGACCTCGCCACGATCGAGACCGCGGGCCTCGACTACGAGGCCGCCATTCGCGCCGCCGGCGGCATCGACGTGCAGATTCTCGGCATCGGCCGCACCGGGCACGTCGGGTTCAACGAGCCGGGCTCGTCGTTCGCGTCGATCACGCGCATCAAGACCCTGGCTGAGAAGACCCGCGTTGACAACGCGCGGTTCTTCGCATCCCCCGATGACGTGCCGATCCACTGCATAACGCAGGGTCTGGGCACCATTTTGCGGGCTCGGCACCTTGTTCTGCTGGCCTTCGGAGAGGAGAAAGCGGAGGCAATCGCCGCCGCCGTCGAGGGGCCGATCACGTCGAGCAAACCGGGATCCGTCATCCAGCTGCACCCGCATGTAACGGTCATAGTCGACGAGGCCGCCGCCTCCCGGCTCGAGAACCTCGCGTACTACACGTACGCCTGGGCCAACAAGCACGCCTGGCAGGGGATCTGATGCTCGTCGCTGCCGGCTCCCTGATCGCGCCCGATGCGGTGCACAGCCCGGGTTGGGTGGACATCCGTTCGGGGCTGATCGTGGCTTGCGGGGCGGGGGAACCGCCCCGCAAGCCTGACCACGTCTTCGCGCAGAGCACCATGGCGCCCGGGTACGTCGACATCCACACCCACGGCGGGGGCGGCAGCAGCTTCAACGACGTCGACACCGACGCTGCCGTGGCGCGGATCACCGCGACCCACCTGGCCCACGGCACCACCACGATGATGGCCAGTCTCGTCACCGCTCCACTGGACGAGTTCGAGCGCGCCGTGGCGGCCCTGGCCGGGCTGGTCGAAGAGGGAGTGCTGGCCGGAATCCACCTGGAGGGGCCGTGGCTGAGCCCAGTCCACCGGGGGGCCCACGACGAGAGCCTGTTACGCGAGCCCGACGCCGAGACCGTCGATCGGCTGATGCGGGCCGGGCGCGGCTGTGTGCGCATGGTCACCATCGCGCCGGAACTGGAGGGCGGACTCGCCGCCGTGACGCAGATCGTGGGCTTCGGGGCCGTGGCCGCGATCGGGCACACCGACGCGAACTACGACATGACCCGGCAGGCGATCGCAGCCGGGGCCACGGCCGGCACACACGTGTTCAACGCGATGCGGCAGATCCACCACCGCGAGCCCGGGCCGGCGCTCGCCCTGCTGGAAGACCCGACGGTCTTCGCCGAGCTCATCGCCGACGGCGTGCACCTGCACCCGGCCATAGTGCGGTTCATCATCGAGAGCCCGTCGCGGCCCGTATTCGTCACGGATGCCATGGCCGCCGCCGGCGCGGACGAGGGCGATTACAAGCTCGGCGCTCTCGCCGTGAGCGTCGTGGACGGCCAGGCGCGCCTGGCCGACGGCACGATCGCCGGCAGTGTGCTGACCCTGAGCGCGGCCGTGCGCTACGCCGTGCACACCGCCGGTGTACCGCTGGCCGTTGCGGTGCGGGCCGCAACCCAGAACCCGGCCGATCTGATCGGTCTCCCCGACCGTGGGCGGATCGCAGCAGGCCACCGCGCCGACCTGATCGTGCTCGACGCGGAGCTGCAGGTCACTGCCACCATGCAGGCCGGGGTGTGGTGCGCGGAGTAGGGCACTCCTCGCGCCCTCTTCCGTGCCCGGCCCCAAACGAATTCGACGGAGATTTTCGGTAGAACGTGCCCAGAAGTGCCATTTTGGGGCTGTGGAGCTAAAATCTCCGTCGAATTCGTTCGCAGGATCCGGGGTGGCTGAGCAGATATGCCTTGCCGTGGTCGGCCCCCGAAACGGATGGCGGGCCTCTCAACGGATGCCGCTACACCCCGAATGCCATCCGCGCCCCGAGCGACAGCATGACTACGGCGATGAAACCGTCGAGGATGCGCCACGAACGCGGGCGGGCGAAGAACCGCCGCAGATGGCGGGCCCCGAATCCGAGGCTGAAGAACCACACGAAACTGCCCGTGATCGCCCCGGCGCCCCACCACCAGCGGGCGGACTCGCCCTGCTGGTTGGCGACCGATCCGAGGAAGATCAGGGTGTCCAGGTAGACGTGCGGGTTCAGCCAGGTGAGTGCGAGCATGGTCGCCACCGCGACCCTGGTGCTGATCGGGATCGGCGAGGCGTTCGCCACCAGGGCCCCCGGTTTGAATGCCCGCACGGCGGCGAACAGTCCGTAGGCCAGCAGGAAGGCGGCCCCCACGATGCGGATCACGATCAGCGCCACTGGGGTCTGTTCCACGAGCAGTCCGATGCCGAGGATCCCCGCGAAGATGAGCGCGGCATCCGAAACCGAACAGATCAGCACCGCCGGCAGGATGGTGCGGGTGCGCCCCTCGATTCCGAGCCGCAGAACGTAGGCGTTCTGCGCGCCGATCGCCACGATCAGGGCGAGCCCGGTTCCAAAGCCGAGGAGCGCGGGAAGAAGGGTGGTGGCGAGGTCCATGATGGCAAATTTAGGAGACGTGTCGTATGTAGTACAGCTAAAGTTTCGTAGCATACCTAAGCGAGGCTAATCATGGCATTCCAGTTGGACCACCTGCATACCCTGGTCGCGCTCGTCGAAGAGGGCACGTTCGAGGCGGCGGCGCAGCGGCTGCGGCTGACGGCATCCGCTGTCTCGCAACGGGTCAAGGCCATGGAACAGGCGGCGGGTCAGGTGCTGATCCAGCGGGTGAACCCGGTTGTGCCCACCATCGCCGGTGACGTGGTGCTGCGGCATGCGCGTCAGGTGCAGTTGCTTGAGAGCGACCTGGCCACCGAGCTGGGCGCGGGCCTGCAGACCGGCGGCCGTACCTCACTGGCGTTGGCGGTCAACGCCGATTCCCTGGGCACCTGGTTCCTCGATGCGCTCGTCGCCGTGCCCGCCGACAGCGGCGTGGTCTTCGACATCTACCGCGAAGACCAGGAGCACACCACCTCGCTGCTGCGTTCGGGCACCGTGATGGCTGCGGTCACCTCGACGGCGGAGGCGGTGCAGGGGTGCAGCTCGGCGCGGCTGGGCTCGATGCGCTACCGGGCTGTGGCCAGCCCCCGGTTCGTCGAGGCCTGGCTGGGTGGCACCGCCGACCCGTCCGGTCCAGGCCTCGCCAAGCCAGGCCTCGCCGAGCCAGGCCTCGCCAAGCCAGGCCTCGCCAAGCCAGGCCTCGCCAAGCCAGGCCTCGCCGAGCCAGGCCTCGCCGAGCCAGGCCTCGCCAAGCCAGGCCTCGCCGGGCTCGACACCGCCCCGATGGTCAACTTCGACCGTCGCGACGACCTGCAGCACCGGTTCCTGCGCGGCATCGGCGGGCGGGCCACGGATGTCCCGCGTCACCACATCCCCACCTCCGCCGACTTCGCCCGTGCGGTGGTGCTCGGCCTGGGCTGGGGGCTGCTGCCCGAGCAGCAGTGCCTCACGGAACTCGGCGACGGCCGGCTCGTGGAACTGGCGCCGGGACATCCGATCAATGTGGTGCTCTACTGGCAGCGCTGGAACATCTCCTCGCGGCTGCTAGACCAGGTGACGGATGCCGTGGGCCGAGTCGCCGCGGCCAGTCTTCACCCGTAGGCGCTCGCCCGCGGCACACGAGCGCGTTTCTCCGTGCTTCATGGGAGTAGCCTGAAAGAGCGCTGGCGGTCTCGCTGAGGGCGGCAGGGCACTTCTCAGAGGAGAGAAAACATGTCTGTCAAGCCACTCAAGGTCACCGTCACCGGAACCTCGGAATCGCCGACTAAGCTCGCCGTTTCCGTGCGGGATTTCTCGTTCATCATCGACGAGCCCGCCATGTTCGGAGGTGAGGATGCCGGTCCTAACCCGGTCGAATACGCCTTGGCCTCCCTCGCCGGCTGCATGAATGTCGTCATCCACCTCGTCGCCACGGAGCAGGGCGTTGACCTGCGGTCGTTGCGGCTCACGGTCAAGGGCGAGCTAGACCCCTCGCGGTTGATGGCGCTGCCCACCGAGAACCGAGCGGGATTCGCGGGCATCGAGCTCATCGCCGAATTCGATTCGGATTCCAGCACAGCGCAACTCGACGAGGTGCTCCGACTGGCCGGGCTTCGCTGTCCGGTCTCGGACAACCTGGGAAACGCAACGCCCGTGATCGTGCGGCTCGCTGCCCCGGCTGAGCTGGAGGCAGCCCTCGTCGTCGGGTAGCGACGGAGGCTGCGGCCTGGCCCCGCCGCTACCGCACCTTGAGCAGGATCGGCGCGGTGGGGCTCGCCTGCTGGAGTTCGACAGTCTGGTGCCTCGACTTGAGGAACTCCGAGAACTGAGTGAAGCCCAGCGCACGCTCCTGGAACGTCGGGTCCAGCTGCTGCATCGTGCTTTTCAGCGTGGCGGCATGTTGCCATTCCAGGTCGTTCGCACCGAGGTCTTCCATGGCGCGCAGGAGCAGCGCCGTCGCCGCTTTCCTGGCCTTCGGGCTGGGATCGACATCGAGCGCCGCCGCAGCAGACCCGGCGGGCTTGGCGATCGGGGGTTTCTTCGGCGACGCCTTTTTCTTCGCAGCGGGTTTGGCAACGGATGCCGTGACACCCGCCGCCGTCTTCGCCGCCGGCGTGGTCGAAGCCGCAGATTGGGCGACGGATGCCGTTTTCACCGTGGCCGCCTTCGTCACGATTGCAGCCACAGGAGCGACCGCCGCCACCCCCGGCAGTGAGTCATAGTCAACAAACCTGTCGCAGGCCGCGGCGAGCGCGCTGCTCGTCGCGCCGGACACCCCGATGCCGACTACAACGCGGCCCAGCTGCTTGCAGCGCTGCACGAGCGGGATGTAGTCGGAGTCGCCGGCGACGATCACGATGTGGCTGAGGTCATCCAGCCGGAACAGGTGTTCCATCACATCGATGGTCAGAGCGATGTCGGCGCCGTTCTTCAGCGTCGCCACGGTCGGGAACAGCTGGGTGAGGTTGACGGCGCGATCAACGAGATGCCGCCGGTGGCGCGCATTGACCGGCGCCGACCAGTCCGCGTAGGCACGGCTGACCGCGATCGGCCCGAGGGTCGCCGCGTAGTCCAGGATCGCCCCGACGTCGACAATGGCCTGCTGGATGCGCAGGGTGACCTCGGCCCCGGGCGTGAACGACACGCGGCTGCGAACCTTGTCCCGGGTGAAGGCGCCGTCGCCGTGCAACTGGTTGTAGCGCGAGATGACGATGTTGTCGAAGTCGAGATAGACGCCGACTCGGGGCTGAGACTGCTCAGACATACGGATGCTCCTCCAGGGTCGATCTCCAAGACGAGCGTCGTGCAGGTCCCCCGGTTACAGCATCGCGGAAAGTCGGGCGGGCATGCAAACCCCCGTGCGGGATCCGCTGTCCGGTCCTCCACAAAACGAGTTTGACCAGCTTATTCACACCCCTGAGAAACCCTCGGGGAATGTCAGTGGTACCCCGTAACGTGAGTGCCATGACTACCTCGGTGAGCACCTCCCAGTCGCAGCTCGGCTCGCGTTTCGACGAGATCGCCGCCGTCGACCGGGGTCTCGCGCGGGGCTTCGCCCAGCGGGCCGAGATGATCGACGAGGCCCGCCGGTTCAGCGAGACGAGTGCCGCGAGCACTCCCCGCCGACCGGGCTCCCGGTGGGAGCCCGACGAGATCGCCCGGCGCGAATTCTCCAGCGAACTCGCCTGCACCCTGCGCATCCCGGAACCCACGGCCGTGAGCCTGATCGCCGAGTCCCGGGCCCTGGCCGAAGACCTTCCCGGCACCCGGGCAGCGCTCGAGGCCGGGGAGATCAGCTACCGGCACGCTCAGGTGCTGATCGGTCAGGCCTGCTCGGTGCCCGAAGCGGCGCTGCCCGACTTCGAGGAGGCACTGCTGCCGTCCGCACGCACCCAGACGGCGGCCAAGCTCAAGCACAAGGCCCGCGTGCTCCGCGAGCGGCTGCACCCGGAGTCGATCACCGCCCGGCGGAAGAAATCCTTCGCCGAGCGCACCTCCTATATCCAGGCCGAACCCGACGGCATGGCGACCCTGACCCTGACCACGAGCGCCGACACGGTGCACGCCATCTTCGCCCGGGCGAACGACGCCGCCCGCAGTCTGATGGGGCCGGGGGAGCAGCGTACCCTCACCCAGGTGCGCACCGACGTGATCAGCGACCTGCTGGTCGACGGTGTGACCCCGTCCGGCATCGGCAAGGGCGTGCGTGCCACGGTTCAGATCACCGTCCCGGTGATGACCCTCCTCGGCCACAGTGAAGAACCCGGCTACCTCGAGGGCTACGGGCCGATCGATCCCGACACGGCCCGCGACCTGGCCTCGCGAGCGCCGAGCTTCACGCGCATCCTGGTGCATCCCGAGACCGGAGTCGTGCTCTCGGTCGGACGCGAACGCTACAAGGTGCCCAAAGCGCTCCGACGGTTCCTCCGATTACGCGACGAAACCTGCCGTTTCGCCGGCTGCAACCAACCCGCTCGCACCGCCGACCTCGACCATACCCATGAGTGGCAAGATTTCGGCCAGACCGCCCACGACAACCTGGCCCATCTCTGCCCGGGCTGTCACGCGCTGAAGTCCGAGACCGGGTGGACGGTGAAACAGGAACCCGGCGGCATCCTCACCTGGCATTCACCCACCGGGCGTCCCTTCGTGACGGAGCCGGCCACCCCGATCGCCCCGCCGGGTGATCCATCGGCTCCTTCCCGAACGGCGAGACCCGCCCGGCCACCGCTGCCCGACGACGCCCCGTTCTGACCAGTCCCGTTCTGACCAGTCCCGTTCTGACCAGTCCCGTTCTGACCAGTCCCGTTCTGACCAGTCCCGTTCTGACCAGTCCCATTCTGACCAGTCCCGCTCCGACCAGTCCCGCTCCGACCAGTCCCGCTCCGACCAGCACGGATGCCCGACCGCTCCCAGTGGTGATACCTCGCCGCGATCGGTCGGGTCGGGTTGGGTCGGGTCGGGTCGCGTCGCGTTGGCCGGGAGCGCCCGAGCCTAGTTCGGAGGCGCAGCCTGGGCGCACTCCTTGAAGCACTGCCCGTCGCTGGTTACGCTCGCACAGATTCATCGCACGAGCCCGGTGGGCTCGCAGGGTGCACGAGGAGGCAGGTTCCAATGAGCGACACAGTGACACTCGAAGTGCTGCAGGGCTTTCTGGATGCCTTCAATCGGCATGACCTGAACGCCGTCATGGGCTACTTCGCCGACGATTGCGTCTTCTACATGCCCAGGGGTGCCAGGCCGCGCGGCGATAGGTTCGTGGGCAAGGAAGCGGTCAGGGCCGGGCTCGAGAAGAGGTTCGAGGGCATCCCCGACGTGCACTACGGCGACGACCGGCACTGGGTGTGCACCGACGGCGTCAACAACGGCGGTGTGTCCGAGTGGACGCTGACCGGCACCTCGACCGCTGGTCAGCAGATCGAGGTTCGGGGGATCGACCTGCTCGAGTTCGACCACGATGGCAGGATCACCCGCAAGGATTCCTTCTGGAAGATCGTGGAGTGATGCCAACGGCGCGTTGCCAGTGTCGTGTCCACGAGCCCGGTGAACCGGGCCGAGTAGGTCGCAGAAGGCGGCGGGGGTGAAGGCCGCTAGAACCACCTGATTGTGGCCGCACGGGGCGAGTGCAGCCGGGAGGGCTGACACAGGTGTCCGGTGCGGCCACGATTTGGCGGCGCGGAGTGCTGGCTACAGCGCGGGCTGGGTGACCGTGTTCATCTGCAGGGTGACGGCGGTCTGCGAGAGCAGGCGACCGTTGACCGTCGCGCCGGTCTTCACCGCGATGAGCGACTTGGAGAGCACGACGCCCTCGAAGTGCGCCGCCGTGCCGATCGACACGGAGCCGGCGGTCTGCCAGAACACGTTCTTCGCCTGTACGCCACCGGCGAGGGTGACCTGCTTGGCGCCAGCCTCGCTGATGTTGCCCGCGACCTGGAAGATGAACACGTCGTTCGGGCCACCGGTCAGGGTGACGTCGCTCGAGATGGTGACTCCGGTGTTCCACTGGTAGAGGCCCGGGTTCAGGGTGAGGCCGCCGATCTCACCGGCGCCCAAGTCGATTGCGTCGGCCTGATCGCGGCTGACGGCATCCTGGTAGGCGATGCCCATATCGCCGACGACGGTGGTCAGGTAGGCCGGGTCGGTGACCGCGCAGGCCGGGCCGGCGGCGTCGACCGTGTAGATGATGCCGGTCTGCACTTCGCCGCAGCTCAGGTGGATGGCGGCACCCGTGATCGGGCTTGCGCCGACGTTTCCGTTGACGGCCGACGCGTAGACATCCGTCACACCAGTCTGGGAAAGAATGGCGAAGGTGCCGGCGGAGCCGAGCGCGATCGGCGCGCGCACGGACCCGGTGGGCACGGCTGCCGACGCCGGGGTGGCGCCCGCGGTGGCGAGGCCGGCCGTGCCGACGCCTGCGATGGCGACTGCGAAAAGCATTGCCGGCAGCCAGCGACGGATTCCGGAGTGTGGTTTCTGAGTGAAAGTGGACATGGTGATTGCCTTTCCCGTGAGACACATCCGCGAGCGCGGACGCGAGGGCAGGGCCGCTGAACATGGCGGTCCCCGGAACGATGGCCGGGTTTCGCTCACTGGCGGAAGTGTGCCGGGAATGCACCTCTCCAGCCGCGCAGGAATGACGGGCATCGCGCACGAGAAAGTGCGCCCCACTGAGCTGGAATCCAACGAATCGAATCTGTCTAACCCCAGACTAGGGGCAATAACTGCGCCCCCGGACACGGCGCGTGGCGTTCAGATGAATAGCTCGCGTCGCTGAAGAGTCACGTGCCACTGAGGGAGAATATCTCATTGACCAGCCGCTGCAGCGACCCTGCAGCGACGCGAACCCCTCGGGCTTGCGAGTCACCGTGGCTTCATCCAAGTAAACGTCCCGGCGAATCTCGAGCATCACCGAACTCACCCGCGCATCGCCGCGGTAGTGCCTGAGCGGCACCTATGAGTAGTCATCGATTCTTCGACGGCGGCGTGCCCGTTCTGGGGCTGCAGTCAGCGGCGCCACGCCCGCTAGATTCGACCCGGGTAAATCGGGGGATCTTTCCGCTGGTACCTGGGCGCCGTGGGCGAGATCGCCGTCGGTCAGGTCCTCGCGACCCTACCCGACGAATGGGGGAGATCGATTGTCAAACAGAGACATAAATACGCCGCGGCAGTCAGGGCGACGGGTTATTGAGGGCGCTCTCGTTTTGTGCCTGATCCTCCCACTTTCGGCGTGCTCAGGCCCGCGCCCGGATATCCGAGAGGAGGCCATGTTCGAGGCTCGGATCACCATAGAGAAGGTTTCCGCCCTCTCCGTCGAAAGCGCCATTGGCCACAACCTCGACAGCTACTTGGCTGCGGTGTCCACAGGAGACGTCTGGCCCAAGCCGGTGTTCGACACAATCCGCGAGGACACAGATGAACAGACCCCCGCCTGGGCTCGCGGAGCGGCGTTCGGCGCGGTAGTCGATCGATCAGGGTCCTATCCGAAGGTCCTGGTTAGCTACGCCGCATCGGGGCAAAGCTCCACCGGAAGTGGATTCAACTCGAGGGTCGCCGACGTGTTGGTCTGCGTCAGCATCCAGGTCGAATTTGTGGGCGACCGGGTTGACGTATTTATGCCGCCGTCTATCGCTGCCGTGGAATGCCCCGCCGACGTAAAAAAGTACTTTGGCGGAAACGAAGTGGTCACGCTTGAGGAAGTGTTCGCGGCATCACCATGACGTTGGCGGCGGCCCAAAGTCACCGACGTTAATTGGCGCCAACCGGCATGGGGCCGTCGAGGCTCCATAGTGGGGTGCGCTGTACGGAACGGAGAAGCCGGGCAGTTCCTTCATAAGTTGATTGCAGAGCGCGTTGATCACACGCACCTGCGGCTCGTCTATTCGGGTCATCTGGTCGTCGTGAAATGCTCGGCCATCCGTCGGGTGATGTCTGAAGCCTAGATGTGACGGTGCATCTCTCCCAGAAGCGGATCGCCCCCAACTGGGGACAGTTGGGCCCGTCGCAGGCATTCTGGGCGATGTCGGCGGACCTAGGCTGACATTAGAAATGATCGTCAAACAGTTGGGGGACTGAAGAATGAGCCCGGATTCTTTTGGAGCGCTGCTATTCGCCTACGTCGGGATCATGGTGATGACGGTGTTTTTGCCGTTCGTGGCGTCGTTCCTCTTGGACGGCGTTGTTCAGGTGCTGCGGGGCAATGGTTTGAAGTTCTTCCTTGCCGCTCTCGGCCTGACCGTGCTCTTCGCGCTCGCCGGGTACCTTCTCTGGCAGTACGGGATCAACAACCCGCCTTTGCCGTCGTCGACCCTGGTGAGCATGGGGACCATGGCGCAAATGCTGCTGGCATTTTCGACAGCCCTGGCCCTGGTCGCGTTTGTGAGTCGCACGGCCAAACTCCTCTGGAAAACTCGGCGAGCTGCAGCGTGATGGTCTGTTCCGCCCAGCACGGCCACCCGTGAGCGACTCTTCCGCAGCGCAAACCTGGCGCCCATCAGCCCTCGGCAAGCGGGTCACCAAGTCCCGGGACTGGCGACTGACCCTGACCGGCCCCGAGCTCACGATCATCGTCTACGGTGAGCCTGTCGCCCGCGACATCGGCTCGTTCGGCGGGCTGACCGTGACGCCGGGTCGGCTCTGGTCACACCTCGTACTGGAGCACCCGGATCGTCGTTTCCGGTTCCGCGGGATCCCGAACCGGCGTGCGGCATCCTTCTCTACCGCCTTCACAGCGGCGCAGGCCGAGGCCGCGCACGCGCTCAAGCTGCTGCAGCTCGTCGACGAATTCGACCAGGCCACCAACCAAGTGCGGCTCTTCACCGAAGCGCTCGCCACCGCCGTCGCCGTGCAGCTCAAGACGAACGGCTGGCTCACAACCGAGTTCTCCGCCTACTGGGCTGCGCGCAAAGCCGCCGTCGGCTTTGGCCAGCTGATCGACGACCCCGATCTCCAGCCACACATAAACGAGCTCTCCGCGGTGGCCCGTGAGACGGTCAAGATCTGGGGGGAGGACTTGCCCGCGTTCATCGTCGCCCAGAACGAGCGGCACCTTGCCGCCGAGCTCGACGACTGCCAGGACTTCTTCGACACCGTCGAGAAGTCACCGCTCACGCCCGAGCAGGCGCGCGCGGTCGTCTGCTTCGACAACCGGATGCTCGTCGTCGCCTCAGCCGGATCCGGCAAGACCTCGACGATGGTTGCCAAAGCCGGCTACGCGCTGCACCGCAACCTGATTCCTCCCGACAAGATCCTGATGCTGGCCTTCAACAATGCCGCGGCGAAGGAGCTGGGCGCGCGCACCCAGGAACGCCTGGCGCCGCTGGGGCTCGACGCCGACGGGGTCGTCGCTAAGACGTTCCACGCGTTCGGCCTGGAGATCATCGGGAAGGCCACCGGCCGAAAGCCGTTGCTGGCGCCCTGGCTCGAGGGTGGGGGAGACATCAAGCAGCTGGGGCGGATCGTCGACGGGTTGCGCGCCGCCGACCCCGGCTTCCGCACACAGTGGGATTTCTTCCGGGCAGTGCTCGCTCGTGACTACCTCGACTTGGACGGGGAAGCAGACGACAGCGCGAGCCGTGAGGCATCCGTTTTCCGAACGGCTCAGGGCGAGGTCGTGAAGAGCGCGGCGGAGCGGATGATCGCTGACTGGCTGTACTTCCACACCGTCGACTACATCTATGAGAAGCCCTACCGAATGGACACCGTTGATCCCGAGCACGGTCAGTATCGACCCGACTTCTACTACCCGAAGATCGACGTCTACCACGAGCATCTGGCACTCGATGCTGACGGCCAGTCTCCCTTCGACGGCTATCTGGACAGTCTCCAGTGGAAGCGAGGCTTGCACCGGGAGCACGGCACCACGCTCATCGAGACGACGATGTCTGAGCTGTGGAGCGGAGCGGGACTCCACAACCTGGCTCAGGAACTTACCCAACGCGGCATCCAGCTGCACCCGAATCCCGCCCGGATCATCGCGACCCAGACGCCCACCGAGAACGCGCGCCTGCTCGGCACCTTCCGGAGTTTCCTCACCCACGCGAAGAGCAATCGGCTAAGCGACGACCAGCTCCGCGAACGCCTCGAGGAACTCACCGAAGGGCAGGTGCGCTTCCGCGACGCCGCGTTCCTGCGCCTGTTCGCCCCGATTCGGCGCGAGTGGGACAAGCAGCTCGCCGCGGAGGGCTGCATTGACTTCGAGGACATGCTCAACCTCTCGGCCGAGCATTTGGAGGCCGGCGACTGGGAGAGCCCCTACGAGCTGGTCATGGTCGACGAGTTCCAGGACGCCAGCCACGCGCGGGCCCGGCTCGCCCGCGCCCTCGTGGCCAAGCCCGGGCGCCACCTGTTCGCCGTCGGTGACGACTGGCAGAGCATCAACCGGTTCGCCGGCGCCGACCTGTCGGTAATGACCCATTTTGAGCACCTGTTCGGGCCGAGCGAGGTGCTGAGGCTGGAACGCACATTCCGGTTTCCGCAATCGATAGCGGATGTCTCCAGCAAGTTCGTGCTGCAGAACCCCAGCCAGCTGGTCAAGAGGGTCGTGTCCTCGACCGCGGAATTCCCGCCGACGATCAGTGCCGTCTCGGTCGACACCGACACGGCCGTGAAGGCGGCCATCCACCACCGGCTGAAAGCGCTGCACACCCAGATCTCCCGGGGCAGAATCCCTCAGCCGGTGGGCGTCAAGGTCACCGTGTTCGTGCTGGGACGCTATCGCCACCAGAGCGACTACCTGCCGGACTGCCGCGACCTCAATGACCTGTTGGACGTGAAGTTCATGACCATCCACGCCTCCAAAGGCGCCGAGGCAGACTACATCGTCATCCCGAGCATGGTCTCGGGCAAGTGGGGCTTTCCGAGCACCATCCCGAACGACCCGGTGCTGCGTATCGCTATGCCCGCCGCCGAAGACTTCAAGCGGGCCGAGGAGCGGCGACTGTTCTATGTGGCCATGACCCGCGCCCGGCGGGGCGTGCTACTGTTCACCGTCAAGAACCGGGAGTCACCCTTCCTGATGGAACTGATCCGGGACAACGGGATCATGCGCACCAACGCTATCGGCGAGACTCTTGATTCCGTCGTCTGCCCCCGGTGCGGCCGTGCGTTCATGGTCGAGCGCACCAGCAAGCGCGGGCCGTTCCTGGGCTGCCGTCGGTATCCGCGGTGCAAGAGCACGCTCGCGCTGACGTGAGCCCGGCCGCGACGGGTCGTAAATGACCTCAACCGGGCTGCCATCCCGGTATCCAATTCCCTGGGGGCGGCCTAGCGTTCGAGCTGTCCGCGTCAACCCCGCAGTCCCCGCACTAGGAGGAGGAATCATGACCGCGAACCCAGCCGGGGTAGCCGGCATCCGCGTCGAGACTGCGCGCGACATCGAGGCGACCGGAGACCCCGGCGCTGTGGACCGGTACCTCATTGACAGTGCTGACTCGGGTGGAGCTATCGCGGTCGTGGAACACCTGCTGGCGCCGCGAACCCTCGCGGCACCGATCCACCGGCACAGCCGGGAAGACGAGTACAGTCTCGTGCTTGCCGGGCGGCTGGGCGTCTTCGAGGAGGGCGACGAAGTCGTTGCCTCGCCGGGTGACTTGGTCTTCAAGCCGAGGGGTCGCTGGCACACCTTCTGGAATGCCGGCGACGAGCCGCTGCGGGTGCTCGAACTGATCGTGCCGGGCGGAATCGAGCAGCTCTTCCGCCAGCTGGCCGAACTGGGTGGCGAGTACGACCCAAAGACGCTCCCGCAGCTGGCGGCTGGGTATGGCTGCGATGTGGACTTTGAGTCCAGCATGGCCCTGGTGCAGCGGCATAAGCTCGTGTTCTGAGGCGCTGGCGACCACGCACAGCGCAGGCGCACGATTCTCGCCCAGCCCCAGGTTGTCCCGGTTCGGGGCGTCGAAGATGGGTGCTTTGGACCCGGATTAACATGACGCCGAGTGGGGACGCCCGGCCGTGGGCTCGTAAACCTGACTCACCGAACAAGCTCAGGCCTTTATGCCAAGCTCTGGACGGAGAGCTCGCCGACAACCGCATCTCCCGCGGCCGAATGCGGGGTATCGCGCCGCATGACGTGACGTCGGTGAGGCCAACTGGGGCACTAGGCTGACGGCTGCAGCAAACGCAGGTCGCTCGACATGCCACGTGCCCCTAGTACTACAGTCGCGTTTATTTTTGGCTGTATCGGCGTTTTGATCGGATTTTTGCCCCGAATCCTGTTAATCATGACGGGTGAACGATGATATTTGGGTGGCAGAGG
>NZ_SOGK01000123.1:0-17963 GCF_004564305.1 Cryobacterium sp. TMT3-29-2 | reverse complement strand
AGGGCCTCCTGGAAATCGAGTGAGTGTGGTTACCCACTTCGATACCGGAGGTCCTCGCCCATTTAACTCAAGCCACGCCGTTCACAACCTCCTTGGGAGTTACAGCTAGTCCGTCAACCGGTTAGAGTTTCTCTAATTTGAAACACGGGGGCATCCAGACGCTTGCGCGCTGGGTGCCCCCGTCCCGCTCCGGTGGTCTAGCCAATCGCACGCCCAATCGCACAGCCCAATCGTTAGGCAGGAATGACCACTGTGACCACGCGGTCCCCGTCGCCTCGCGCGACGGGTCGCACGAAACGTCCGGCATCCGAAAGCGGGATCGGCCGCTACATCCTGATCCGCTTCCTGCTGATCTTCCCCACCATCTTCATCCTCGTCTCCATGGTCTTCTGGCTGATGCGCACGACCGGAGACCCGATCACGGCCGCACTCGGCGGGCGCCTCGGACCTGAGCAGCTGGCCGAGCGCATCCAGGCGGCCGGTTACGACCGGCCCATCTTCGTGCAGTACGTCGAGTATCTGGGCCAGGTCTTCACCGGCAACTTCGGCACGACCATCAGCACCAACCGCCCGGTCACCGAGATCCTGCTCACCTACGGGGTGGCCACGTTCGAGCTCGTCTGCTACGCCCTGCTCGTGGCATTCATCGTCGGGATCCCGCTGGGCATGGTCGCCGCCTACTGGCGGGACAAGCCCGCTGACGCCTTCCTGCGCGTCTTCGCAATCCTCTGCTACGCCACCCCGGTGTTCTTCTCGGGGCTGCTGTTCAAGCTCGTCTTCGCCGTGTACCTCGACGTGCTGCCCGTGTCCGGGCGGGCGTCGACCGGCTCCGAGCTGCAGATGCAGCTGTTACCGAACAAGACGGGCCTCTACACGATCGACGCCATCATGACCGGAGACCCAGGCGTGCTCGCAGACGTGCTCGAGCATGCCGTGCTTCCCGCGCTGACGCTTGGGCTGCTCACCGCGGGGATCTTCCTCCGCCTCGTGCGCACCAACGTGATCGGAACCCTCGGCACCGACTACGTCGATGCGGCCCGCTCGCGCGGGGTGAGCGAATTCCGCCTCGTGCGGAAGCACGCCTACCGGCCGGCCCTGATCCCGATCATCACCGTCATCGGCCTCCAGATCGCGCTGCTGCTCGGCGGCGCGGTTCTGACCGAAACCACCTTCGAATGGAAGGGGCTGGGATTCATCCTCTCCGAGTTCCTCAGGGCCCGGGACTTCGTGGCCGTGCAGGGGATCGTCGCCCTGCTCGCCGTGATCGTGGCCCTGTCCAACTTCGTCGTGGACATCATCGCCGCACTGATCGACCCGAGAGTGAGGTACTGACATGAGCGACGCCACCGGCAGTCCCGCCGCGCAGAAACGCAGCGCCTGGTCCCGCCTCCCCATCGTGCACCAGCTCCGGCAGAGCATCGGACTTCAGCGCGGGATGCTGATCGCCGGCCTGACCATCACCACTCTGTTCGTGCTGACCGCCATTTTCGCGCCCGTGCTGGCGCCGTACGGCTTCAGCCAGCTGCGCGGCGCCGACGGCGCCTTCGGGGCCCAGCAGCCGCCCGGCGGCGCGCATCCGCTCGGCACCACCGTCGGCGGTTACGACGTGCTCTCCCGGGTGCTCTGGGGTGCCCAGACCGCCCTGTTCGTGATCGTCGTGGCCGTGCTGCTGTCGATTTTCGCCGGGGTGTTCCTCGGCCTGGTGTCGGGCTACTTCGGCGGCTGGCTCGACCGCATCTCGGTGGTCGTTTCCGACGCCGTCTACGCGTTCCCATCACTGCTTCTGGCCATCGTGATATCGATCGTCATCTCCGGCGGCAAGTCCAACCTGATCGGCGGCGTGCTCGCGGCGGCGATCTCGATCACCGTGGTCTTCATCCCGCAGTACTTCCGGGTGATCCGAGCCGAGACGGTGCGGATCAAGGCCGAGGCCTACGTGGAATCCGCCCGCGTGCTGGGCGCCGGCAGCGGCCGGATCATGTTCCGGCACGTGTTCCGTAACGCCACCCGCACCCTGCCGCTGATCCTGACCCTGAACTCGTCGGAGGCCATCCTGACCCTCGCGGGCCTCGGCTACCTCGGGTTCGGCATTGAACCGACGGCCGCCGCCGAGTGGGGCTATGACCTCAACAAGGCCCTCTCGGACGTGACCAGCGGCATTTGGTGGACGTCACTGTTTCCCGGCCTCGCCATCGTGCTGGTGGTGCTCGGCATCACCCTGGTCGGCGAAAGCCTGAACGACCTCGCCGATCCCCGGCTGCGCGGTCGCCGCGCCGTCGGCCAGACGGCCGGCGTCGTCGCGCAGACCTCGGTCGTTCCCGGCGGCACCCTGGTCGCCGGTCCCGGCGGGCTCGGCGGGCGCGAAGGCGCCGCAACCCATCCCACCGACGGACTCGAGGACCGACCATGACCGACGTGCTCACCATCACCGACCTCGGCATCTCCTTCGCGACGGATGCCGGGGCCGTCCGGGCCGTCGACGGTGTGACCCTGCGGGTCGCACCGGGCGAGGTGCTCGCCATTGTCGGCGAGAGCGGCAGCGGAAAGACCGTCACCGCCAAGACCATCCTGGGGCTACTACCGGAGACGGCGACCGCCTCGGGCGCCGTCATTCTCAGCAGCAAGGACGGTTCGAGCGAGAGCAACGTCATCGCGCTCAGCACCGCGCGGTTGCGGCAGGTGCGCGGCACCGACGTGGCCATGGTGTTCCAGGAGCCGTCCATGGCGTTGAACCCGGTCTACACCGTGGGCTGGCAGATCATGGAGGGCATCCGCGCGCATGGCCGGTTCAGCCGCAAGGAAGCACGGGCCAAGGCGATCGAGATCCTCGGGCGGGTCGGCATTCCCGACCCGGAGACCCGCGTCGACTATTATCCGCACCAGTTCTCCGGCGGTCAGAAGCAGAGGGTGGTGATCGCCATGGCCCTGGTGCTCGACCCCGGCCTGATTGTCGCCGACGAGCCGACAACGGCGCTCGACGTGACCGTGCAGGCGGAGATCCTGGACCTGCTGCGACGCTGCCGTGACGAATTCGGCACGGCGATCGTGCTGATCACCCACAACATGGGCGTCGTCGCCGACCTCGCCGACCGGGTCGCGGTGATGTACCAGGGCAAGGTCGTCGAAGAGGCGGATGCCCAGACGCTCTTCAGCTCGCCGCAGAACGACTACACCAAGAGGCTTCTCGCCGCCGTGCCGCACGTGGGCCAGGGGGTCGTGCACGCCGCCGAGCGCGCCCGGGCGCGCACGGACGACTGGGAAGAGCAGGCCCCGGTCGTGGTCGCCGACCAGCTCCGGATCGAATACCCCGGCAGGCTCGGCCGGTCCGGTTTCACCGCCGTCGACGGGGTGAGCTTCCTGATCCGGCCCGGCGAGGTCCTCGGTCTGGTGGGGGAGAGCGGCTCGGGCAAGACCACGATCGGGCGGGCCATCGCCGGCCTGACCCGGGTGACCGGCGGATCCCTGACCGTGATGGGTCACGAGATGAACGGGTTCAAGGAGCGTGCGTTCAAGAAGTTCCGCAGTGACATCGGTTTCGTATTCCAAGACCCGGCGTCGAGTTTCAACCCCCTGCTCACCATCGCCGACTGCGTGGCCGAACCGCTGGTGGTGCACGGGCGGGCGAAGAACGCCGCCGATGCCCGGACACGGGTCAACGAGCTCCTCGAGGCCGTGCAGCTGCCGCGCGCCTACGCCGACCGCTACCCGCACGAACTGAGCGGTGGCCAGCGTCAGCGCGCCAGTCTGGCACGGGCGCTCGCCCTGGAACCGCCGCTGCTGATCGCCGACGAGCCCACCAGCGCCCTCGACGTCTCGGTGCAGGCGCGGGTGCTGGAGCTGTTCGCCGAGCTCCAGCGGGAGTTCGGATTCGCGTCCTTGTTCATCAGCCACGACCTGGCCGTCGTCGACCTCGTCGCGGACCGGATCGCGGTGCTGTACCGCGGCAAACTGGTCGAGGAGGGCACGAGTGTCGCGGTGCTCGGCGCGCCAAAGGATCCCTACACTCAGCGGCTCCTCGCCTCATTGCCTGTGCCTGACCCGGCCGAGCAGGCCCTGCGCAGGGAGGGACTGCGGCGGCTGCGTGAGGCAGGATAGACACATGATCCGCGGCGCCGAACCGACCAGTCCGACCAGTCCGACCAGTCCGGTCTCCACCAGTGACCTCACGGTCGAGTATCCGGCCCACGGCGCCAGTGGTGCCTTCCTGGCCGTGCGCGGCCTCACCCTCCAGATCAGGACCGGCGAGGTGCTCGGACTGCTCGGGCAGAGCGGTTCGGGCAAGAGCACGCTGGCTCGGGTGCTCTCGGGTGCCGCGTTCGGCTCCGGCGGCGGGGGCTCCGGCGACGTGCGACCAGAAATCACCGGGGGAGAGGCGACGGTGCTCGGGTACCGGCTCCGCGGCATCCGTCGGCGCAAGCTGACCCGGCTGACCTTCGAGGTCGGGCACCTGCCTCAGGATGCCTCCGACACCTTGCCCTCGACCCTGACGGTCGCGGAGATCGTTGCCGAGCCAGTGCTCGACCGGGACCGGCGCTACAACAGGCAGGACCTCGACGATCAGGTGGCGACCATGATCGACGCGGTGCGCCTGCCGCTGTCGGTGCTCACCAAGTTCCCCTACGAGCTCAGCAACGGGCAGCGCCAGCGGGTGGCGCTGGCCCGGGCCCTCGTGTTCGGGCCTGCGCTCCTGATCGCGGACGAGCCGACGGCCGGCGTCGACGCCACCGTGCGGGACGCCGTGGTCGATCTGATTGCGGAGCTTCAGCGCGAGCGGGCCTTCTCGGCGCTGGTGATCAGCTCCGACCTCAGCGTGCTCCGACGGGTCGCGGATCGGATCGCCGTGCTGCACCAGGGAGTGCTGGTGGGGCTGGGCACCATCGATGAGGTGTTCGACGACCCGTGGCATCCGTATGTCGCCGGCCTGGCCGCGGCCCTGATACGGGATACGCCGGGCGACGAGAACGGCGACGAGAACGACGACGAGAACGACGACGAAAGTGAATTCGAGGACGATGTCATCGAAAATTGAATCCGTTCAACACCAGGCCGTGCTCGCCGACGATGTCACCCCGCTGTCGGCGGACCGGCTTCCGGTTCCCGGCCCGATCACCATCCTGCCGCGGCCGGAGCCGGCCTTCGCCCAGGCCGTCGAGGCCGCCGGGGGCACCGTGGCGGAGCTCACCCGGGAAACGCGGGGACTGATCTGGCTCGACTACGGCCGCGCCGACGAGCTGCGCGCCACCCTCGACGCCCATCCCGGGATCGGCTGGGTGCAGCTTCCCTGGGCCGGGGTGGACGCCTTCAGTGGTGTGCTGGCGGGCATGGACCGCGCAGACCTGCTCTGGACCAGCGCGAAGGGCGCGTACGCGCAGCCCGTCGCCGAACACGCCCTCACGCTCACCCTGGCGTTGCTGCGCGTGTTGCCGAAGCGCGCGCGCTCCACACGCTGGAGCACCCTGCCCGAGGGGCGCTCGCTCTACGGTCTCAACGTGACCGTGATCGGCGCCGGCGGGATCGCCCGCGAGCTGATCCGCCTGCTCGCGCCCTTCGGCACCCACATCACCGTCGTGCGCCGCAGCAGCGAGCCGGTGTCCGGGGCCGAGCACACGGTGGCGACGGATGCCCTCCCAGGAGTCCTCCCGACCAGCGACGTCGTCGTGGTGGCGGCAGCCCTCACGGACGGCACCCGCCATCTGATCGGCCGGGCCGAATTCGAGCTGATGCGGCCCGAGGCCGTGCTCGTCAACATCGCCCGGGGCCCGCTCGTCGACACGGACGCCCTCGTGGCGGCGCTGGCCGCGGCGTCCATCGCCGGTGCGGCCCTTGACGTGACCGATCCGGAACCGCTGCCGCAGGGGCATCCGCTTTGGGTCGAACCGCGGTGCCTGATCACGCCTCATTCGGCCGACACGCCCGAGATGACCGCGCCGCTCCTGGCTGAGCGGATTCGCCTGAATGTGGGTGCCTTCCTTGAAGACGGGCGGTTCGTCGGGGTCGTCGACCCACGAATCGGCTACTGATCGACCCCGTGGATTTGGCAGATCGCCAACTTTTGATAAAGTAGTAGGGCTGCTCAAGCAGTATTCCTCGATAGCTCAATTGGCAGAGCAGCGCACTGTTAATGCGCAGGTTCTTGGTTCGAGTCCAAGTCGGGGAGCGAAAGGCCACCAAGGGCTCCACCCCTGGTGGCCTTTTTTGTATCCCGTTCGTTTCCGTGCGGCGTGGAGTGAGAAAAGGCGGCATCCGTGGAGTCCTGGCTCACTCTGAGCACAATTCTGGCCGTGCTCGTCGTCGTGTTGCTGGCCCTGTGGCTGGTCACCCTGTTCCGGGCCCGGCGTGTGGTGTTCGATCGCAACGCGGCCGAACGGATGCGCATCGACCTGCAACTGTCCCTCGCCGAACAAGAGGGCCGCCTCGGCATCATCCGGGAGCTTCAGGACGTGGCCGTGCTGTCCGTCGCCCGGCTGATCACCCGCGCCGAGGGTGCCCGCTACACGGCCGAGAGCGACCCGTCCAGCGCCGTCCGCGTGGCGACGGCACTGGTCGAGGACGGTCGGGTGGCCCTGGCCGACATGCGCCGTGTCCTCACGATCGTGCGCGAGGGCGAATCCGTCGGTTCGGCGCAACCGGACCTGCAGTCGGCGCGGGACCTGTTCCGGGTCATGCAGGGCGCGGGCGTCTCCGTGGCCTTCACCGAGTCCGGCGAACGGTTCCCGCTCAAGCCGGGCGCCGAACTGGCCGTCTTCCGGATCCTGCAGGGCGCGCTGGCCAACACTCTCACTCACGGCGGCCGAGGCACGGAGGCCCGGGTCACGTTCACGTGGACTCAGGACGGGCTGCAGCTGGTGGTCGCCGACGACGGCATCCGTGCTGCGGCTCGCCGGGACAGCGCCGACGCCGCCGACTTCCAATCTCGCACGAAATACACCATCGACGATGATCTCAAGGCCCTCAGTGCTAACGTCTCCGGGGCAGGAATCACCCGCATGCGCGAGCGCACCGAGATGTTCGGTGGCATCTTCAACGCGGGGACCGTGCCCGGTGTGGGGTTCACGGTCACGGCCGTCTTCCCGTCGCTGCGCTTCCATAACGGGATCCACGGCGTGGACCTCACCCGCGGCTGACCCGGATCCGGGCCTGCGGGTCCTGCCGGTTCAGCCGGTCCTGCCGGTTCAGTCTTCGAGGTTGTCGACGCCGGGTATCCAACTGAGGCCGGGCACGCCCCAGCCGCGCTTGCGGGTCACCTTGGTGGCGATCTTGGCGTAGAAGTGCTCGAGGCGATCGACGTACAGCGTGCCGTCGAGATGATCGTATTCGTGCTGGAAGATGCGTGCCAGCCAATCGTCGGCTCGAATTTCGAAGGGCTTCTGTTCGAGGTCCACCGCGCGAAGGATTGCTGAGGGGGAGCGCAGCAGCGGAAAGCGTTCGCCCGGGTAGGACAGACAGCCCTCGACGTCCTCATCCTCGTCGGCCTCGCCCGCGGGAACCGGGGTGATCCAGAGTTCGGGATTGATGGCCACGCCCCGCCAGAGGTGGTCGTCGTCGTCGAGGAAGCTGTAGGTGAAGAGTCTGAGCGGCACACCCACCTGCGGGGCCGCCAGACCGACGCCGGGCGCGGCATCCATCGTCTCGAACATGTCCTGCACGAGTTCATGCAGATCGTTCCCGAAATCGGTGACGGGGAGGGCGGGGGAGTGGAGAACGGAATCTCCTGAAATAACTATCGAGCGAACGGCCATTCAGCAAGGATAACGGCCTGATTCTCTATAGGCTGGCTTGAGTGAACCCCGACTTGACCGACCTGGCTGCGGAAATCGCCATCGATCCCCGTCAGGCCATCGGGATTCCGCTCGCTCTGGTCGGTGCGGTCTTCCTGTCGCTCGGGGCGCAATTTCAGCACAGCGGCGTGACCAAAGTCGAGGCCAAAACGGCTGAGGTTACCGGCGGGCTCAACCCGCGCCAGCTGATGCTGCTGCTCGGCCGGCCGTCGTGGGTCTTCGGCACGGTCATGCTCGGACTGGCGATCGTGTTCCAGCTCTCCAGCCTGGCTTTCGCGCCCATCATCATGGTTCAACCGCTCGGCGCCGTCGCCCTGGTGATCACGTCGATCCTGAACTCCCGCATCACCCGGGTCCCCGTCAACCGCGCGTCGAAGATCGCGATCGCGATGTGCGTCGGCGGAGTGGCGCTCTTCGTCACGGTGGCCGCATTCACCGCGGTGGACAAACCGGTCACCGACGGTAACCTGATCACGATCCTGATCGTTCTCGGTGTCGTGTTGTCGGTCTTCGGCGTCGCTTTCTTCAAGCTCCGCACTCGGTTCAAGGCGATGTTCTACATCGTTGGCGCCGGGGTGCTCTACGGGTTCGTCGCCACGTTGGCCAAGGTCGTCATCAACCGCACCCAGAACGGCAACTTCGAGTGGCTGACTCTGACCTGCGTCATCGGGCTGCTGCTGGCGGCGGGCCTTGGTGCCTACTTCGTGCAGAACGCATACGCGTCTGGCCCACCGGACTTGGTCATCGCCGGGCTCACCGTAATCGATCCGCTGATTGCCGTCGGCATCGGTATCGTCGTTTTGGGCGAGATCGAGCAGGCCCCGCCGTGGGCGGCTGTCGCCTTCCTTGTCGCGGGTGTCATCGCGATCGTGGGGGTCTTCCTGTTGGCCCGGTACCACCCTCTCGCCGACGACTGAAGCAGCAAAGGGAGCTCCGTTCGGTGTTTGTATGGGCGCGCCGCCCCTGTATGGCGGTTGCAGCGCCGGTTTAGAATAGGGTTCTAGAAGACCACGTCAGCGTGCGCGTCGTCGAAAACCTGAATTCTCGCCGGATGACGAACTCCGGCCCACATACGTTGGGACAGTGTCTTTTGTCAGATTTGACCGATTTGCCGAGCGAGTCGACTCGCAGCGAGCCGGTGTTGAAGAAGCCGCTGCGCATCCTGATTGCGGCAGACACCTTCGCGCCCGACGTGAATGGCGCTGCCCGGTTTGCCGAGCGTCTTGCTGCGGGGATGGTGGCCCGCGGGCACGAGGTGCACATCATGGCTCCGTCCGCATCTCGTAAGCAC
Source organism: Cryobacterium sp. TMT3-29-2 (assembly GCF_004564305.1). Lineage (NCBI taxonomy): Bacteria > Bacillati > Actinomycetota > Actinomycetes > Micrococcales > Microbacteriaceae > Cryobacterium > Cryobacterium sp. TMT3-29-2. The sequence goes on along the minus strand of NZ_SOGK01000123.1, from coordinate 8,894 downwards.
GGCACCTGGACCGAGGTGCACGAAGGCCAGCCGATGGTCGTGCACCGCCTGCAGAGCTGGCGCTGGTACCCCCATGACTGGTTGCGCTACGCCCTGCCGTGGTTCATCCCGCGGGAAACCCGGCGCATCCTCGACACGGTGAAGCCGGATGTCGTGCACTTCCAATCCCACATCAACGTGGGCCGCGCCGTCACGATCGAGGCGGCGAAGCGGGGCATCCGCATCATCGGCACGAACCACTTCATGCCGGAGAACATGCTGGAATTCACTTTGGTTCCCAAGGGCCTGCACGATCGCCTCATCAAGGCGGCCTGGCGTGCAGCGAGGCGCACCTACGGTCGGGCGGAAGCGGTCACCACGCCCACCCTCCGAGCCGCGGAGTTCCTGGAGCGCTACACCGGGCTCGAGGGTGTGCTGGCGATCTCGTGCGGCCTCAACGCCCAGAACTACTCGCCGAGCTTCGCTCCCCGCACCGAGAACCGCATCCTCTTCGTCGGCCGTGTGACCGGCGAGAAACAGATCGACGTGCTGCTGCAGGCCGTGGCCCTGCTGTCGCCCGACCTCGATGTGAAGGTGGAGATCGTCGGGGGCGGCGACCAGAAGCGCAATCTGGAAAGTCTTTCGCAGACACTCGGCCTCACGCGCCGGGTCACTTTCGCCGGTTATGTGACGGATGCTGAACTGGCGGCCGCTTACACCCGCTCGACCGTGTTCGCTATGCCGTCGATTGCGGAGCTGCAGAGCATCGCAACCATGGAGGCGATGGCATCCGGCCTGCCGATCGTGGCCGCAAACGCCATGGCACTCCCGCACCTCGTGCACGACGGGCAGAACGGCTATCTGTTCGAGCCCGGCAACGCACAGGACCTCGCCGACAAGCTCACGACAGTCCTGACGGCCGCACCCGACGATCTGAACGCGCTCAAGAATGAGTCCCTGCGGCTGATCGGTGTGCACGACATCAACCGCACCCTGAACACCTTCGAGTGCCTGTACCGCGGCGAGCCGGTCATCGACGCGGTTACGTCCGACGCGGGAACCCGCGGCGCAGAGTAGCCGGGCACGGTCGCCATTCGAGTGCCTGTATCGTGGGAGCCGGTGATCCATCCGATCACCGCAGAATCAGTCGCACTCTCGTCGGAGGAGTCGCGTCGATTGGGGCGGTAGCTCAGCTGGTTAGAGCAGCGGACTCATAATCCGTCGGTCCTGGGTTCAAGTCCCAGCCGCCCTACTGTGAATTAGATCTGATCGGGGTTTCTTGTCTGTACCGAAAGGGCAAGACTTGATGCACTATCCGTTTATTCACCGTTTATTCGAAAATTTTCACCTTCTACAGTGGCTTGTGAAGAAGGTGCACGACCCGGTTCGAATCGTCTGGAGTGACCTCGAACACCTACGGGTTATGGACACTGAAAGACTCACGGGGCTCGGTCTCGAGCCTGTATTGACGACAAGCGAGCTCGCCGAATATCTCGGCCTTCAGGTGCAGGCCATGTATGACCTCCGTACCGACGGACGCGGCCCCTCCGGCATTCGAGTCGGCCGGGAGATTCGCTACCGCGCCTCCGATGTCCTGCGGTGGCTGGACGGGCTCCATGAGCCCGAGTCAGCCCTCAGTCGTCGTGGAGTTGAGCACTGATGGCTGGACGACCCCGACTGCCGATCAGTACGTTCGGCGCAATCACGACGACACAGGTCAGTCTTGGAGTCTTCCGTGCGGTGACCCGCTTCCGCGACTGGGACGGTCAGACGCGGAAGGTGACAGCGACCAGCTCGAGCCGTAACGCCGCACAGGCAGCCCTCAAAGCGGACCTGGCGGCTCGGTTGCATGCCGGGGACGTCGGCGACTCACTCCATGCTGGCTCACCATTCCCCCTCCTCGCTGCCGCCTGGATGGAGGACGTGATGAACGATGTCGACCGTTCCCAAGGCACAAAGGACACCTACCAGCGTCAACTGCGTTTGCTTGTGCTGCCCTATTTCGAGAACTTCACGGTTCGCGAGGTGACCGTCGGGCGCATCGAGCTCTTCTTGAAGAAGCAGCGCGAGACGTCGTATACGCGAGCAAAGCACTCTCGTACGATCCTCGGGATGATCCTGGCATTCGCGGTGCGGCGGGGGATCATTCCGCGAAATCCCATCAAGGAGGCCTCACGCATGAAGAAGCCCTCTCACACCCCGAAGGCACTCACGACGGAGCAGATAGCCGCTATCCGCCTCGCGGCACGCGAATGGCGCACGGGGGAGGGCCGGATGGGGCCGCGGTCCGACGGGCAGGTTCGAGACATCATCGAGGTGATGCTCGGTACCGCTACTCGCATCGGCGAGGCGCTTGCCCTTCGGCAGTGCGACGTCGACATGGACGCCGATCCGCCACGGGTGAACATCAGCGGCACGCTTGTGGTGCATAACGGCGCCGGCGTGCACCGCCAAGCACATCCCAAAACACACGAGTCGAACAGGGTCATTGCTGTGCCACAGTTCGTGGCCGACGTGATTCGCCAGCGGTTGGCGCTTCTCGACCCGGAAGACTCCGAGCACCTGCTCTTCTTCTCGCGGGTCGGTACACCGCTCGCACCGTATAACGTGAGGCGCTCGTTCCGGGGGATACTCTTGAACGCTGGCCTCGAGGGCCTGGAAATCACGCCCCACTCCTTTCGGCGCACGGGGGCGACGCTGCTTGCCAAGGAACTCGGCATTCAGGCCGCAGCCGACATGCTCGGTCACACTTCGACTTCGACGACCAAGGCACACTATGCCGAGCCCGACCGCACGGTGAAGTCCGGCCCGGCGGATGTCCTGCAACAGCTGGCGCCACCCGTGAAGTGAGGGACGGCGCCATCCGGCTCATCGATACTCTGGCGAGAACATCGGGGAGATTGAGACCCACACGATCCTGATCGAGCTCAAAGGCGAGGCCCCTGGCATCATCGACGGTGCCGTTATGCACCATAGGCGTGCTACTGATGTTCTTCCGCGGCGGATCGGCGTCCATGTCGACGTCGTATTGCCGAACGCTCTGTGCGCTCTGTCACATCGTGGAACCGGTGAGTCATCTAGCATGGCCACATGGGCGAGATGCAGGCTGGGCAAGGTGGAGTTTTCAACTCAAACCTCTGGCGTCGGGTGAGCGTATCCATGGTCGTCCTCGGGACCGTGGCTGCCGTCATCGGACTCGTGCTCCTTCTCGTGCCGAGTGACCAAGCGAGCTTCGGCTGGTTCGCCTACGCGCCGCTCAGCAACACGACTTTCTCTCCAATAGGCCTACAACTCTCACCACGGAGTCAGATCGGGATCGCGCTGTTCATTGTCGGGCTGGCAGTGCTCTCATTCGGTGCAGGCTCGATGCTCGGGCAACGTCAAGCTGCAAGCCAGCGACGATTGCTCGATCCGGGCAGTTCAGGCAACTGAAGGGTCCCACTGCTTCGCCCGCGAGTCCAACCCTCACCGGGACCACCACGGAACAACTCGCTGCAATCGCATCAGCTCGTAAGCGCTGTTAGGCCACGGATCGCGGGCTTGTGGAATCAGTGCACGAGCGTCAGTACCGCGTCACTGAAAGCCGCAGGGTCTTCCTGCGGCGGGTTGTGCCCAACCCCGGGCAGCAGGACACGCTGGAAGGAGCCTGAGAAGTAGGACGCATGCTCAGACGAGTCGAACCAGCCGAACCCGTCTGCTCCGCCGTCAACTGAGACAGTAGGCACGGAGATGGTTGGACGCTGGGCGAGACGACCCTCGAGGTCGTCATAGCGCGGATCTCCAACGGCCAGCCCGAAGCGATGCCGGTACGAATGGACAGCAATGTCGACGAAATCCGAGTTGTGCAGGCTGGATGCCGACGCCGCGAACGCAGTCTCTGCCTCGACCCACTCCGGAGACCAGTCGCGCCACAGCAAACGACACAGGTCCTCGCGGTCCCGCTCAAGACCGCGCCGACCCCGCTCTGAGTGGAAGTAGTACTGATACCACGCCAGCTTCTCATCGAGCGGAGCGGCCGGTTCGACAGACCCACCGATGTCCTGGATGGGATATCCAGAGACCGTGACCAACCCGTCGATCCGCTCGGGGAAAAGCGCCGCGGCCACACATGCGGCGCGTCCACCCCAGTCATACCCCGCAACGATCGCTCGCTCAACGCCAAGCGCGTCCATGAGGTCGATCAGGTCCTGACCGAGCGCTGCTTGTTGTCCGGATCGCAGCGTCTGGTCGGAGAGGAACTTCGTCGGGCCGTATCCGCGCAGATAGGGCGCAACGACCCGGATACCCGCCTTCGCCAGCCGAGGGGCCACATCGTCGTAGGAACGTACATCGTAGGGAAACCCATGCAGGAGCACGACGGTCTGACCGCCCGGCTCACCGAGCACCTCATATCCAACGCGAAGCAGAGGCGTATCGACGAACTCGACTTCACTGATCGGCATTCCGGCGCCCTTCGCTAGACAGACTCGGTCTTCTTCATCAACCACTGCATTTAGGTTATGCCCCGCGCGCTCGGCAGACGACCATGCACCTGAAGCGACGAGCACCGCTACCCGACGCGCCCGCGGTCCACTCGTGCGACGGTCTCAGACGCGATGGGCTTGGGAATCAATCAAGACGGGGCAGGCGCACAGTCCGTGCCATCGCCGGCCTTCGGATAGACGCACGGATACCCGACCGTAATGAGCGGGCTTCGAAGTTGCGTCTGGCTGCGCGCAAGGGGGACGTTGAAAGGGCGCTTCTGAGCATGCTCCTGCGTGACTTCCCGAGAAGTACGACATTGATCGAACCCTCAACTCGGAGGAGCTTTGGCACGACTGGCTGATCCTCAATTCATCGCATTGTGGAGCAATGCATTTGTATTGTATTTAGATTCGATCGAATCGAAGAGCAATACAAACATTGAAAGGAGCTGTTCGTGGACTTATCTGCCCCACTCGCCTCGTTCATGAATGGCCTCGACGCTGTGGCCCTGCGCGTCGTTGCCAGGGCCGGCTCAGAGCTCACTGGTCGACAGATCGCCCGTCTGGCGGGGACTGGAACACCGGCCAACGTCCGATTGTCCCTTCTCCGGCTCGCCGACATCGGTCTGGTCATTTCGGTCCCAGCGCCCCATGCGACTATGTATTCTGCCAACCGGTCGCACATCCTCTGGCCGGCTGTTGAGATCGCGATGAACGCACGCCAGGAGCTGAACAGGCGCGTAACAGCATTCGCAGATGCGAGCGCACCGGAGGGCGTCACGGTTGCCCTCTACGGATCCGTGGCACGAGGTGACTCCACCAAGACGAGCGACGTCGACCTGCTCGTCGTCTTTCCTGACGAGGCGGCACTCGATGTCCGGGACGAATTCGTAACCGGGCTCCGGGACAACGTGCAACTGTGGACCGGTAATGATGCCCAGATCTATGACCTAACCGAATCGGCCCTGGCCAAGCAGGAGGAAGACGGAGACCCGATCGTCGATAGCTGGGCGTCGGAGGGGATCGTTGTCTTCGGAAACAGCGCCCTGGGAATGAGAAAGGCGCCGTGAACGCGCGGATCAAACAGATGACGGCGGGGGAGGTGCGAATCCGTGCCGAACATGCCCGCGATTCTCTCCTCACTGCTCAAGCTCGATTCGAGCCTGGGGGACCGATGGCGTCGAACAATACGACTGGGCTGAATGCTGTCAACGCCGGCATCGCCGCGGCCGATTCTATTTGCGGATCAAAGCTCGGATACCGGTCCAGCGGTCAGGATCACAAATAGGCTATCGGCCTCCTAACCCAAGCGCTCCCTGCAAAGAGAACCGCAGCGCGGGACTTGGGTCGACTCTTGGAAGCTAAGCCCCTCACTTTCTGCGGGGCGAGCCACATCACAGAGGCAAGGGCGAGCGAGCAAGTCGGCTGGTCGACGAGATGGAAGCCGCCCTCGCCTCCTGACCACGGGCACCCGCCGAGGATCTTTGAAGGATCGGCTGGCTTCTGAGCGTTCAGACCGGGGTCAGCGCCCGGTATCGAACCTTCTGCGGGCAGTCTTCTCTGCCGTGTGGGCGGTTGGGACCAGGGCCAATGTGGTGGCTACCTTCGGCGCAGGTTGTTCAGTGTTCGGTCGCCGAGTATCCAGCTCACCGCGATGAAGACTGTCAGAACTCCTATCCCAGCGGCCACCAGAAGGGCGGCCTGGCCGACGAAACCTGATGACGTATCGGTGTAGGCAACCAGTAACAGGCCAGCAGCGGAACTGACTATGGCTGCACCAAGCAGTCGAGTGTATCCGAGCGCGAGGGGCCGCTGACCGGAGGGGACGTGACCGCGGTTTCGGAGTTCGCCGTAGCGACAGGTGCGCGGTCAGCCAGCCGGCGAAGTTAGCGATGGAGATTCCTGCGGCGATTCCGATCACGGTGAGTTCAGGTGGAAAGAGGAGCGCTGCTGCTGCGGCGCCGGCGGCGGAGAGTCCGGCGATGACGAGTTGGGTGGTGAGAGGGCCGCGGGCATCCTGCAACGCGAAGGATGTTCGGTTGAGCACGTAGGCCTGGCTGAACCCGACAAGGCCAATCGCTAGCACCTGGAGTACGTGCCCAATGATTGGCTTGCCAAAGAGCACCTCGGTGATCAGTGGGCCCAGCGCCACGAAAGCTGCACTGGTGGCGATCGCGACGTAAGCGACTGGTTTGCTGGCCAATGTGGAGAGTGCATCGATCTCGGGGAGGTTATTTCGTGCGGCGGATCCGCTCATCCGTGTGTAGAGGGCTGTTGTCAACGACACGGTCACGATCCTTTGCGGCAAGAGCATCAGCAAGTACGCCATCGAGAGGGAGTTCAGGCTGGGGCCGTCGACGCCCAACTCGTTGAGGGTCTTCCCGGCGTAACTGGCGACGTTCGACGTGACCAAGTACGCGGCCTGGCCCGCGATGACTCCGAGAAGAGCCCAACCCGCCAGCGTCGACATATGCCCGAGACCACCAAAGCCCCGGCGAAACCGGATCCGAAACCCGATTCTCCGCAGCGGGATGAGGAGCAGCAGAGCTTGGATGGCGATGGCCACGGTGGCCGAGCCACTGAGCACGGAGATCATCAGGGGACTCCACGAGTCCACCGTGCCCAGCCCGGTCGGCAGCAGAAAAAAGAAGACCAGGATTCCACTGATCCCCAGCAGGTTGGAGACTGGGAGGGCCCACGCGGGGGCGCCGAACACACCGCGCGCGTTCAGGACCTGGGACAGGACGGCGAATGCGATCAAGAAGAAGATCTGCGGCAAGCACCAGTACGCCATCGACGTTGCCAGTCCTCGCCACTGCGCCGACCAGGTTGTTGCGTAGATCCAGACGATTCCCGGAGCGCACAGGGTGAGGATGACTGTGGCCACGGCCCCGCCCACTGGAACGATCGTCAGGATCCGGTCCGCGTTTTCCTGGCCAGCCGGGCCGTCGTGGAGGTTCCGAACGATCTGCGGGACAAGCACCGCGCCCAGGACGCCGCCAGCGATCAGAGCGAAGAGGTAAGTGGGTGCTGAGTTCGCGATTTCAAACGCTTGCCCACCGACCGCCTCGCTCGTGCCGCCGATCGCAGCTACGAGCAGAATTGCCTTGAGGAAACCGAGCGCCCGGGAGACGAGCGTGGCCGCCATCATCGACCCAATCGAGCCGCGCGTACTCATCGGCCAAGCTCCGGACTAGCCCCACAAGGTCGGCAAGCCCATAAGAAATCCCCCATTCGCTAACATTCCCACAGCGGCCGAGTAACCAGCATTAACCCAGTCGTGAATCTGACGTCGCGGACCCCAACCCTTTGCGGATCGCGGGAACGATTGCGTCGTCGGCAGGAGCGAGACCTGCGAGACTCACCGCATGTCAACTCAGACGAGTACTCAGAAACGACGCGCTGTGTCTCCGGTGCTCATCGGATTCGTGGGGATGGTCATCGTTCCGTTCTGTATCGTGCTCGCGACCAACTCCTGGGGTGCTCCAGACGCAGCGGACTTCGTACGGATGGCGTTTGGTACCGTAATCGCCGCCACCGTGGCGACGGTGGCGGCTTGGTGGCTGGCCCTCGACCGGATGAAAACGGGTCGGAGTGACCGTTACTGGTTCTGGGGAGTGGCTGGTATCTTCACCGTCTCCGCAGTCGGCAGCATCGCCGGCGCAGCCGAGACACTGCTGACGCGATTGATTAATCTGTAGGTCGCCGATCCGCGGCCGGGCAATTAGCCTCCATCGGGAACAGAATGCGGGCCGCTACTCTGAGGCGATGAGTACAGACGACACGGTCTTGGTTCGCGCAGTTCAAGCATCAGAATTCGCCGAGTGGGCTGGGCTGTGTCGGGAATATCGAGATTTTTACGCACTTTCCCCCGATGAAAGAATTGTTGAACGTGTGTGGACTTGGATCAATGACGGCGCGCATGAAGTGAATGCCTTCGTTGCCAGTTCCGGGGATCGCCTCGTGGGACTCGCGCACTATCGGCGATTTGCCCGCCCCTCCACTGGCAGCGTGGGAATCTTCCTCGACGATCTGTTCACGTCCCCGAACACTCGCGGTTCCGGCGCCGGCGGGCGCTACTCAGCGAACTCTCCTCATTGGCCGACGGTGAAGGCAGCTCAGTCGTCCGCTGGATCACGGCGGAGGACAACACTCGTGCCCGGCACCTTTATGACTCGACCGCCACTTCGACGAAATGGGTGACATACGATCTGAAGCCGGGATCGCTCTGAACGCCTGATAGCCGAACGATCTGCGCGATGGACTGCCCGAGGCGAGTCGTCTAGCGAGTCGGTCAGGGGCGAAGTTCCCCAGGTTCCGGCGTTGCCACTGTGTCTCGACCAGGTCACGTCCCGCTGAGTGGTGGAGTTTCTCAACACCGTGCGGGTCAGCTGTTTTAGTTTAGGCGGCGGCGAGTTCGGGGAGGATCACCGCCTCGTCGATGACCTCGAT
>NZ_SOGK01000023.1:0-17171 GCF_004564305.1 Cryobacterium sp. TMT3-29-2 | reverse complement strand
GCCGCGCATGCGGGGCAGCGCCGCGCATGCGGGGCAGCGCCGCGCATGCGGGGCAGCGCGGAGGTCGCGGCGAGCGCGGGCTAGTCAGTCCGCGGGCGTGACCGGGCGGAGGGTCCCGGTCGGCCGCGGACCGCGCATGAAGCGTTGCACGTTCTCGTCCACGATCATGTCGCTCGGGCGCAGGGGGCGGGTCAGATAGAGGCCGTCCAGGCTGGTCAGCCGGCTGAGGGCCACGTAGGTCTGGCCAGGGCTGAACACGCGCGCGCCGAGGTCGACGACCGCCCGCTCATAGGTGGCCCCCTGCGACTTGTGGATGGTGACCGCCCACGCGAGCCGCAGCGGGAATTGGGTGAACTCGGCCACAACGTCTTTGCGCAGCTTCTTGGTGGTCGGGTTGTAGGTGTACTTGAACTTCTCCCACACGGCCGGTTCGACCTCGTGCGTTTCGCCGTCGATGTCGACGTACACCGTCGAGTCGACCCGGGTGACGGTGCCGATGCTGCCATTCACCCAGCGCGGGCCGCCATCCTGGTTGGAATCGTTGCGCAGGAACATGACCTGCGCCCCGACCTTCAACTCGAGCACCTCATCGGCCGGGAACGTGCGCCCGCCGAAGTCGCCCGTGACGTCGGCCTTGGCCGTGCGCGCCTTGCCGGCGAGCCGTTTGAGAGCGGATGCATTGATGCGGTTCACGGAATCGTTGCGGGTGGCCAGCGTGATCACGCCTTCGCTCGGCGGGGTTCGGGCGCCCGCGGCGTTGAGAGCACCGCCGATCTCGGCCGTGACCTGCCCGTGCCGCACCGCGTTGAGCATGTGCTTGAAGTCCGCGTCGCGCTGGCGGTGCACCTCGGTGAGCTCGAAAATGCGCAGGTCCGCGCCCTGCCACACCTTCGCGTCGAAGAACCACATCGACCGGTAGGTGTCCGCGAAGTAAGCGCGCTCGTCAGAATCCCCGGGCACCGGGGCCAGCTGGTAGGGGTCGCCGAAGAGCACGATCTGCGCGCCGCCGAACGTGTCGTGCGGTCGCTGCCGCGCCTGGCGCAGGCTGCGGTCGATCGCATCCATCAGGTCGGCGTTGACCATCGACACCTCGTCGATGACGACCGTGTCGATCGTGTTGAGCAGTTTGCGCACCTGATCCGACTGGTCGATCGCGTTGTCGGCGATCACGCCGATCGGCAGGCGGAACAGGGAGTGGATGGTCTGGCCGCCCACGTTGAGTGCCGCCACACCGGTGGGAGCGGCGATCACGATCTGCTTGCTCGTGTTCCAAGAGAGGTGATTGAGCAGCGTTGACTTGCCGGTGCCGGCGCGCCCGGTGACGAACACGTTCTGCCGGGTTCCCTCAATCGCCTGGAACACTTCGGCCTGCTCGCGAGACAGCGGAATCTCAGACACGGGGGCGCTTTCGACGAGGTACGGACGGGACATACCACTGTATCCGCCCCGGCTGCACGAGTCGTCCGCGGTCTGCGGGTCGGTGGAGAACCGGCCCCGTAGGATGTGGGGGTGAGCAACCAGGACGGCAGGCGCCGGCGTAACCAGCGGCGCGCCATCGCGGCCGTGGTCGTCATCGCCGCCCTTCTCGGCGCCGGTCTGGTCGCGACCATCGGGTCGCTCAACCGTGACCTCTACAGCGCCGGCAGCTTCGTGGGGCAGTATCTCGGCGCCCTGGCTCGCCAGGACACCGCCAGTGCGCTGCTGCTCCCGGGGGTCAGGCCTACGGCTGCCGAGCTCGAGGCGGCCGCGCTTCCGAAGGACCTGCCGGACACCCTGCTGCGGAACTCCGTGCTGGGGGAGCTCACCGACATCCGTCTGACCGGTGACGACGAGTCGGCCGACGGGCGGCACACGATCGAATACGGGTTCCGCCTCAACGGCACACCCGCGACGATGACCTTCCAGGTGGAGAGTGCCGGCTCGTTCTTCGGCGTTTTCGACAGCTGGCGCTTCACGACCAGTCCCCTGGCCGTGCTGCGCGTGAACGTGCTGCACCAGTCCACGTTCTCGGTGAACAAACTGACCCTCGACACACGTGCGCACGCCGCCGACGACGACGCACCGGCAGCGTTCTCGAACCAGGCGGCCTACCTGGCCTTCGCACCCGCCCAGTACACGTTCGAGCACACCTCCACCCTGCTCGACGCGGCCCCGCAGACGGTGCCGGTCGTCGTGTCCGGGGTGACGAATGTCACGGTCGACGCCCAGCCCAACGCCCAATTCATCGGCCAGGTCCAGGCCGAGCTGGACCGTTTCCTCGACGATTGCACCACGCAACAGGTGTTGCAGCCCTCGAACTGCCCGTTCGGCATCGAGATCAACGACCGGGTGCGGGACGACCCGATCTGGTCGATCGCCGAGTATCCCCCGGTCACCCTCGCGGCCGGCGACACCACGTTCGAGATGCCCGACACCGAGGGTCAGGCGCACATCGTGGTTGAGGTGCAGTCACTCTTCGACGGCGAGATCGAGGTGCGGGACGAGGACGTCTCCTTCGCGGTCGCGATCAGCGTGACCGTGAACCCGGACGGATCGCTCGCCCTCCAGCTGCGCTGACCCTCGGGTTATTCGACGCGGTCGTGCTCGGCTAGGCGGGCCAGCCCGGCGTTGTACTGGTTCAGTTCGGCATCGCCTGTGCGTGCCGCGTTGCGGTCCTTGCGGCGGGTCTCCTTCTCGTCGCTGCGGCTCCACTGAATGGCCACGGCGATGGCCAGGGCGATGGTCGGGATCTCGCCGACGCTCCAGGCGATGCCGCCGCCCATCTGCTGGTCCTCGATGCCGCTGAGCCCCCAGTCGCGGCCCATGGCCCCGTACCAGTCGGCGAGGAGCAGCCCGGTCCCCGTCATCATGGTCACGCCGAAGAAGGCGTGGAACGCCATCGTGCCGAGCAGCAGCAGTAGGCGGCCGGCGTAGGGCAGGCGGTAGGGCACCGGGTCGATTCCGATCAGTGACTGCACGAACAGGTAGCCGGTGATCAGGAAGTGCACAATCATCCACTCGTGGCCGATGTGGTCGGTCGTTGCCCAGCTGAACAGCGACGAGTAGTAGAACACCCAGAGCGAGCCGGCGAAAAGCCCGGCCGCGACCAGCGGATTCGACAAGACACCCGCGTACTTCGAATGCACAGCCAGCAGAATCCACTCGCGCGGGCCCCGGCTGTCGTCCTGCCGCTTGGTGATGGCGCGCGCCGCGAGGGTGATCGGCGCCCCGGGCACCAGGAACACAGGGACCAGCATGGTCAGGGCCATGTGCATGAGCATGTGGGAGGAGAAGAGGTACTTCGCGTAGAGGTTGGCGCCACCGTTGGTGATGTAGAACAGGATCAGCATGCCGGTCACCCAGAGCACCGTGCGGAAGACGGGCCACGTGTCGCCGCGGCGGGCCAGGCGGCGCACACCGGCCAGGTAGAAAAAGATGCCGAACGCGCAGAACAGCACCCAGGCCAGGTCGAAGTCCCACTCGGTGAAGTAGCGGCTGAAGGTGAGCGGCGGCGGCAGAAGTTCACCGGTCAGGATCTGCGCGGGCGTCGAGGTGGGGATCTCCGTCGCCGTGATCTGCTCCACCGGCGTCGCGGTCTTGGCTAGGGCGGCTGCGGCGCCGGAGGCGAGCCCCATGAAGGCCAGTTCCGTCACGACGAGCCACCAGAACCAGACTCCCCGGCGGGGTGCGGGGGCCCGGGCGTCTGCGGGGGTGCTCCGCAGCATCCGCCCGATCAGGAACCGGCGCTGCAGCACGCCGAAAGCGCCGAGCGCAGTGAGGGCGAAGACTTTGACCAGAACGAGGATGCCGTAGGGCGAGAGTAACTCGTCCCAGGCGCCCAACCGCAGTTCGGCGCCGACGTACCCGGACGCCGCGACGACGATGAAGGAGACCAGTGCGAGCGAGGAGTAGCGCGCGATGACCGGGTCGATCCGACCGCCGGCCAGCTGCTGGCGCAGCACGATGACCGTGAGCAGCCCACCCAGCCAGACCGCGGCGAAGACCAGGTGCAGACCCAGGGCGGTGATGGCCACGTCGTGCCCCTCGGCGCCGGCCGCGTGCCCCTGCAGCGCCATGGGCACCAGGGCGCCCACGGCCAGGAGCGTGACGAAAAAGAGCCCGGTCAGGGAACGCACCGCGAAGCACAGCACGGTGACGAAGGCAGCGATCAGGGTGGTGATCAGCCAGGCCTGGCCGATCTCGATCTCGCTGAAGAACTGACCGGCGGTGGCGCTGAACCTGTCATCGAAGCTGAGCGGGATGGTCGTCACCTGCAGGAACGTGAAGAAGCCGGTGAGGGCGGATGCCACGGTGAAGACGGCGGCGGACCCGGCGGCGAAATCGAGGGCCGCGTTGTACTCGGGCTCCCGGGGGCTCAGGGCGAAGAGGGTGAGCACGAGGGCCCCGATGGTGCCCGCAGCGCTGAGGTTGACGAGCAGCTTGGCCAGCGGGAGGCCCCACCGCACGATCGGTCCCGGATCAGCCAGCAGCTGCGCCGCCGCGCCGCCGCCGTAGGCCAGCGCGATGAGCGTCGCCAACGTTGCGACCAGCAGGAGCGCTGCCGGACCGGAGATACGCACGAGACGAGGCACTGACTCAGCCTAACCGTGCCTGATGGACGCACGCTGCACGAGGGGCTCGGCACGACGCCCACACACGAAAGCAGGGCGCCGACGGAAGTCGACGCCCTGCCCTTCTTGGTGCGAGACCTACTTGGCGGCAGCCTTGAGCTTGCTACCAGCGGTCAGCTTGACGCGGTGGCCCGCGGCGATGGCGATCTCTTCGCCGGTCTGCGGGTTGCGGCCCGTGCGCGCTGCGGTAGCGGTGCGCTCGACTCCGAGCCAGCCCGGGATCGTGACCTTGCCGTCGTTCGCGACGGTGTCGGCGAGAGTTGCAAAGAAAGCGTTCAGAACGCTGTCGACTGCAGCCTGGCTCTGGCCAGAGTCTGCGGCAACCTTGGCAACGAGCTCGGTCTTGTTCAGCGACTTGTCAGCCATTGAGTGTCCTCCTCGGACCTTTGTCTGTAAAAACAGGTGTTCACGTATTGCGGGCGACGCTCCGGGAGCGACTCCGTTTGGCCGGTTGGACCGCGTTGAATCTAGCAGACAACCGCGGAATTACGCGGATTTGCGGCGTTTTCAGCCCGTTTGGCTCCCGGATCGGCTTCATTTCCGCTGTCCGCGAAAAAAGAGAGAGGATGCCGACCGAAATCGACATCCTCTCGTTTCAGAACCGAAGTTCCGAATGACCGGCTAGGTGGCCTGGTGCGGTGTTACCAGCTGGACTTGGTGATACCGGGCAGTTCGCCGCGGTGAGCCATGTCGCGGAAACGAACGCGCGAGATGCCGAACTTGCTGAGGTGTCCACGGGGACGGCCGTCAACCGCGTCGCGGTTGCGCAGGCGAACCGGCGACGCGTTGCGGGGAAGCTTCTGCAGGCCGAGGCGAGCAGCTTCACGCGACTCGTCGGTGCCGGCCGGGTCAACGAGGGCCTTCTTGAGCTCAAGGCGCTTCGCGGCGTAGCGCTCGACGATAACCTTGCGCTGGTTGTTCTTGGCAATCATGCTCTTCTTCGCCATTTTTAGCGCTCCTCACGGAAGTCAACGTGCTTGCGCACTACGGGGTCGTACTTCTTGAGCACGAGACGGTCGGGGTCGTTGCGACGGTTCTTCTTGGTCACGTAGGTGTAACCGGTGCCGGCCGTCGAACGGAGCTTGATGATCGGGCGGACGTCATGCTGCTTGGCCATTAGATTTTCTCCCCACGGGCGAGAAGGTCCTTGACGACCGATTCAATGCCACGTGCGTCGATGACCTTGATGCCCTTGACGGACAGGGTCAGCGTGACGTTGCGGCGAAGTGACGGTACGTAGTACTTCTTGGTCTGAACGTTCGGGTCGAAGCGACGCTTGGTGCGTCGGTGCGAGTGCGAAATGTTGTGTCCGAAGCCGGGAACGGCTCCGGTCACCTGGCAAGTAGCTGCCATGGTTCTCCTCCAATACCGAAGGGCGAATGCCCTTCCCAAGATCTCTTGTCGGCTGGCACGACAACACTCCCGCACAGGCGAAAGCGCAGCGAACCAGCAGTGCACGCACAGATATGCGCAGCAGCGTTCAACACTACGCGGTGCTCTCCCCCGGCGCAAACTCGCTAGTCAACGGATGCGGCGGAGCAGGCCGCGCAGAGACCGAACACGTCGACCACGTGGGCAGCCTGGGTGAATCCGTGCTCGCCGGCCACGTTCTTTGCCCAGGTTTCCACGGCATCCGCTTCGATCTCGACGGTGAGGCCACAGTTGCGGCAGATTAGGTGGTGGTGGTGGTCGGTCGTGCTGCAGGCGCGGTAGAGCGCCTCACCGTCGGGCGACTGCAGCGAGTCGGCCTCGTTCTCGCCGGCCAGGTCGGCCAAGGCCCGGTAGACCGTGGCCAGGCCGATGGGCGAACCCGTGGCGTGCAGGCTGGCGTGAAGTCCCTGGGCGCTGACGAATCCCTCCGCCTCGCTGAGCGCGGTGCGCACGGCCTCGCGCTGCCAGGTGTTTCGCTTCATGCTGTCAACCGTAACCGCGCAAGGGACAGTCGGCGACCGCCGAGGGCCAGCAGGAAGAGGGCGGCCGCGGTGAGGGCGATCGCCGGTCCGGCGGCCACGTCGATCGCCCGGGACAGGAGCACGCCGACCAGGCCGGCGGCCGCACCCAGCACCGGTGCGAGCACCAGGATCTGAGTGGCGGTGCGCGTGACCAGGCGCGCGGCGGCGGCCGGGGCCGCGATCAGCGCGATCGCGAGGATGGCGCCGACGGCGGGCATGGCGGTGACCACGGTGGCGGTGATCAGGGTGAGGGTGAGCAGCTCGATCGGCCATCCCCGGAATCCGGCGGCGCGGAATCCGCTCGGGTCGAAAGTGGAGAACAGGATCTCCTTGCCCAGCAGCACGATCACGGCCACAGCCACCCCGAGCACGCCGACGGCCAGCGCGAGGTCGCCGGTCGTCACGGTGAGGATCGACCCGACCAGGTAGGAATCGACCTGCACCGGCAGCGACGGGTTGAGGGCCTGCAGCAGCACCCCGAGAGCGAAGCCCGCGGTGAGCAGGATGCCCGACGCCACCTGCGTGCCCTGCCGCTTCACCCGGCCGATCAGGGTCATGATGCCGACGATCAGGATGCTCGCCAGGGCCGCCCCGAGCGGAATGCTGACACCCACGATCGTTGCGGCCACGGCTCCCGGGAAGGTGGCGTGGGTGAGGGCCTGGGCGAAGAAGGTGCGGCGGCGCAGCACGACGAGGGATCCGACCAGCCCGCTGAGGGCGCCGATGACGGCGGCCGCGAGGAGTGCCTTCTCGAAGTAGCCCATCACTTCCCCAGCCTTTCCCGCTGCTGGACGGAGCGACGCGGTTTCGAGAAAGTCGGTGGGGAGTGGGGCGGCGGAGTGTGCGGCGGCCGCGCGTGAGACGAACGCAGCCGACGCATCCCGTCGATGGAGAGGCGCGCCACCAGCACCACGGCATAGCCGGCGACCAGGACCAGCACCACGGTGGCACCGCTGGGCAGGTCGAGGCCGGCCTGCACGGATGCCTGGAAGCCGAGCACGAGTCCGAGCCAGGCGCCGAGGGCCGCGAAACCAGCCGCGAGCGGGAACAGCAGCCACAGCCGGTCGGTGATGAGCCGGGCCACGGCGCCGGGCACGATCAGCACGGCCAGGACGAGCAGGTTGCCGACCGCGCTGGATGCAGCGACGACCACGAGGGCGATCGCCACGTTGAGCACCAGGTCGAGCACGAGCGTGCGGTAGCCGGCCGCGGCGAAACCGACCCGGTCGAAGGCGCGGAACACCTCCTCCTTGAGCGTGAGGCCGATCAGCCCGAGAGCCACGATGCAGATCACGACGGTTTGCACGACCTCGGTCGGGCTGACCGTGAGGAGACGGCCGAAGAGAAGTTGCTCCAGCTGGCCGACGTAGTTCGTCTCGCGGGAAACCAGGATTATGCCCACGCTGAACATGGCGGTGAAGACGATGGCGATCGCGGCATCCGAGGACACCGACTGGCGCACGATCAGGGTGAGGATGACGGCCGCGAACAGTGCGGCACCCATCGCGCCGACGAACAGCCCCTCGCGGCCGCCCCAGACGAAGCCGATCGCGATGCCGGGAAACACCGAGTGGGTGAGGCCGTCGCTGATGAATTCGAGGCCCCGCAGGTTGACCAGCACCCCGACAACGCCGGCCACCAGGCTGAGCGCGCCCAGCACGATCAGGGCCCGGGTCATGAACGGCAGGGCGAAGGCGTCGACCAGCGGGGTGAGGAAGTCCATTTCAGTGACCGGTGTGCCCGGGCACGACCACGGTGTGCTCGTCGATTTCTACGCCGACCTCTCGGAACGTGCGTTGCACGTTTTCCAGGATCAGCACCGATTCGCGCGGCCCGAACGCCACCTGGGTACCGTTGAGCAGCAACACCTGCTCGCAGACCTCGCGGGCGAGCTGGAGGTCGTGGGTGGAGACGACCACCGCCACCCCTTCCTCCTTCAAGCGCTTGACGGTGCCCACGAGCGCGTCGCGGTTCTGCTGGTCGAGGCCGTTGAACGGCTCGTCGAGCAGCAGCAGGCGGGGCCCCGCGGCCACGGCCCGCGCCAGGAGTCCCCGCTGCTGCTGGCCGCCGGAGAGTTCGCCGAAGCGGGTTTTCGCGCGGTGCCCGAGGCCCACCGCATCCAGCGCGTGAGTCACCGCCTGGCGGTCGCGCTTGCCGGGCAGGCGCAGCCAGCCCAGCGACCGGTAGCGCCCCATCATGACGACCTGCTCGAGCGTGACCGGAAACTGCTGGTCGATCTCGTCGGCCTGCGGCACGTAGCCGATCGAGCCGGCCGGGGCCGCGGACGCCCCCAGCACCTCGACGGTGCCGCTCACGCGCTGGATCAGACCGAGGATGCCCTTGAGCAGCGTGGACTTGCCAGACCCATTGGGCCCGATCAGCGCCACTGCCTCGCCGGCGCGCACCTCGAAATCGATGTCGGCCAGGGCCGGGCTCTGGCCGTAGGAGAAGGAGGCGCCCGCCACCCTGAGAGCAACGGGTGCGCTCGGCCGTACTTGAGAAGGGTTCTCGATCACTGACTAACTATCGCAGGTCTGCGGGCACCGCAGTGGGCTCCGCCCCCCAGGATTCGAGGATGAGGCCGACGTTGTGCAGCTGCGAGCCAATATAGCTGGCGCCGTCGCTGCCCGTCGCGCCGAGGGAGTCGCTGTAGAGCGCGTCCTCGCCCGAGTACACGGTGACGCCGGCCTCGCTGGCGATGGTGTCGGCGGCCTTCGGGCTGATCGAGGCCTCGGAGAAGACGGCCTTGACCCCGGTGGCCGTGATGGCTGCGACGAGTTCGTCGATCGCGGCGGCGCTGGGCTCGGCGTTGTCGTCGAAGCTCGGGATGATGGAACCGACGTAGGTGATGCCGTAGGCCTCGGTGAAGTAGCCGAACGCATCGTGGTTGCTCACGAGCAGACGCTGCTCGACCGGAACGGCGTCGATGTTGGTACGGATCCACTCGTCCAGCTCGGCAAGCCGGCCGGTGTACGTGGTCGCATTGGCCTCGAAGTCCCCGGCCAGGTCCGGCTGGGCGCCGCTGAGTCCCGCGGCGATGGTGCCGACCATGGTCTCGGCGTTGGCCACGTCGGTCCAGATGTGCGGGTTGCCGCCCTCGTGGGAGTGCTCGGCGTCATCCGTCGCTCCGCCTTCGTCGGCGTGGGCCTCGTCGTCGGCGGGCTCGGCGCCGGCCGCGATGTCCTGGATCTCGATGCCCTCGTCGGAGTCGATGGTCACGCCGTCGAAACCGCTGGCGTTGATCGCGGCGTCGAGCCACTCTTCGAGGCCGACACCGTTGATCACGAGCACATCGGCCTGGCCGAGGGCCGTCAGGTCGGCCACCGATGGGTCGTAACTGTGCGCGCTCTGGTTCGGCTGGATGAGCTGGGTCACCGACACGCCCGCGGCGTCGCCGACGACGCTGCGGGTGAGGTCCGCCACCTGAGTGGTCGTCGCGACGACCCTGAGGTCGCCGGCGGCGCTTTCTGCGGCGGAACCGCCGGTCGGCGCGCAGCCGACCAGGGTCAGCGCGGCAACGGCGGCGAGGGTCGGGAGGACGAATTGATTCTTGATCACACAGGCGACGCTACGCCTAATGATAATGATTGTCAACACCAATAAGACCGGACAGCGCCGCGTTGGGTTGGGTCAAGTCAGGTCAGACTACGCCGGACGTGCCGAGCAGGGAACCGATCAGGAAGGTGACGACCAGTGCCGCGGCACCGCCGAGCACGACCCGGATCGTCGCCCGCAGTTTCGGGCTGCCGCCGAGGTGGGCGCCGGTCATGCCGAGCGCCGCGAGGGCGATGAGCACGGCGACGAACGTGATCGGAACGCGAATGCTCGCGGGCAGAAGCAGGATGGCCAGGAACGGAAGCAGCGCGCCGAGGGTGAAGGCCGCGGCCGAGACCCAGGCGGCGTGCCAGGCGCTGACGACGTCGTCTTCGGCGATGTTGTGCTCGGCGAGCAGATGGGCCCGCACCGGATCGATCGCGGTGAATTCCACGGCGACTTGCCGTGCCGTCGCCGGGGCCAGCCCCTGCATTTCGTAGAGTTGCGCGAGCTCCGCGAGTTCGCCCTCGGGGTCGCTGCTGAGCTCGCGCTTCTCCTTCTCGATCAGGGTGCGCTGGCTGTCACTCTGGCTGCTCACCGAGACATACTCGCCGAGGGCCATCGAGATGGCCCCGCCGACGAGGCCGGCAGTGCCGGCCGCTGCGAGGGCCGCGGTCGAGCCCGTCGCGCCGGCCACGCCGACGACGAGGGCCGCGACGGAGACGATGCCGTCGTTGGCGCCGAGCACCCCGGCCCGGAGCCAGTTCAATCGGCCGGCATGGCTCTCGGTGGTCTTCGGATCGGCGACCGCCACAGCGACGGACGGGGTGAGGCCAACGATTGCGGCGGGGGCGAGTGACGTCATCCGTACATCAGAACACAGGCTGATGCCCTGCCGCCAGCGTGGACAGCCTTACCTCACCGAGAAGCAAAAAAGCTGGTGAGGCCAGGCTTCCTATACCGTCGACCCTACTCGAGCAGCAGCGCGGGCTCCTCGATGATGCTCGCGACATCGGCCAGGAAGCGGCTCGCGACATCTCCGTCGACCACCCGGTGGTCGAAGCTTGCGCCGATGGTCGTCACCTGGCGCACCCGCACCTCGCCGTCGACAACCCACGGCTTGGGTTTGATCGTGCCCAGGGCGACGATGCCGGCCTCACCGGAGTTGAGGATGGGCGTGCCGGTGTCCATCCCGAAGACACCGATGTTCGTGATCGTGATCGTGCCATTCGCCATATCCGCCGGTGAGGTTTTGCCGTCCCGCGCGGTGATCGTGAGCTTCTCGAGGGCGCGGGCCAGTTCGAGCAGGCTCATGTCCTGCGCTTCCTTCACATTGGGCACGATGAGCCCGCGCGGGGTGGCCGCCGCGATGCCCAGGTTCACGTAGTGCTTGATCACGACTTCCTCGTCGGTGAACACCGAGTTGACCGTGGGGTTACGCCGCACGGCCCAGATCATGGCCTTGGCCATGATCAGCATGGGCGACACGCGCACGCCGGCGAAGTCGGTGGAGGCCTTGAGCCGTTTGACGAACTCCATTGTGCGGGTGGCGTCCACGTCGACGAAGAGACTCACGTGCGGTGCGCTGAAGGCGCTGGAGACCATGGCCTGGGCGATGGCCTTGCGCACGCCCTTGACCGGGATGCGCTCCTCGCGGTCGCTGGGCCATTCCGGGGTCTGGATGTTACGGAAAACGCTGGCCTGGGTGGCCCCCCGCAGAACGTCCTCGCGGGTGACATCGCCGACCGGACCGGTCGCCTCGACCAGGGACAGGTCCACGCCGAGGTCCTTCGCGAGTTTGCGGATCGGCGGCTTAGCGATGACGGGGCCGGCGGATGCCGCGCGCGGCAACTGCGGGAACGGCTGCGCGGCCGGGCGCTCGTGGCGCACGGGCGGCGGCGCGATCGACTCGTGGGCGACGGGGGTGACCCCGTGGCGCTTGCGCCGGGTGGGCATGGTGGCCGCGGCGCCGCGCCCGACCAGAACTGCGCCCTGCGTCTCGGCCGGCTCGTCCGTGATGGTGGAGCCGGCATCCGCTGCCGCACCGGCCAGCTCACCGGCGCCGCCGGCGCCATTGGCGGGCGCTTCGTTCGACCCGGCCGGGGCGGTGACGGTCTCGGCCACGATCGTGATGATGACCGTTCCGACGTCAACGGTCGTGCCGGGCGTCACCAGGATCTCGCCGACCACGCCGACGTAGGGCGACGGTAACTCGACCAGCGACTTCGCGGTCTCGATCTCGACCAGCACCTGGTTGATCGACACGGTGTCGCCGGGCGCGACCCTCCATTCCACGATTTCGGCCTCGGTGAGACCCTCGCCGACGTCGGGCAGTGTGAATTTCGACACGCTCATCGAGTGCGCTCCTTGCTATTGGTGAGGCGAGAGTGGCCGTTCCGGTCGAAGGTGACCCGCGGAACGGGCACTCTCGACCGGAAAGGTGACTGTCGGGGGAGCTGTGCTGGGATCACGAGGAATCAGTGGGAATCAGTAGGAGAGGGCGCGGTCGACGGCCTCGAGCACGCGGTCCGGGCTGGGCAGGAAGTGCGTTTCGACGGCGGCCGGCGGGAAGGGGGTGTCGAAACCGGAGACGCGAAGCACGGGAGCCTCGAGCAGGTAAAACGCCTTCTCCATGACGGTCGCGGCGATCTCCGATCCGACGCTGACGAAGCCGTGGGCCTCCTGGGCGACGACCAGGTGCCCGGTCTTCTCGACCGAGGTGAGGATGGGGCCGTAGTCGATCGGTGAGATCGAGCGCAGGTCGATGACCTCGATGCTGGTGCCCTCCACGGCCGCGAGATCCGCGGCCTGCAGCAGGACACTGACCATGGCGCCGTGGCCGACGACCGTGGCATCCGTGCCGCTCCGCACGACGCGGCTGGCGTGCAGGGGTATGCCGCTTTCGGCGAGGTTTACCTCGCCCTTGGGCCAGTAGCGGCTCTTGGGCTCGAAGAAGATGACCGGGTCGTCGGAGGCGATGGCCTCCTGCATCATCCAGTAGGCGTCGTGCGGGTTCGACGGACTGATCACGCGCAGACCCGGCGTGTGCGCGAAGTACGTCTCCGGGCTCTCCTGGTGGTGTTCGATCGAGCCGATGTGGCCGCCGTAGGGGATGCGGATCACGACGGGCATGGTGACCTGACCCTCGTGCCGGTTGCGCATCCGTGCCAGCTGGCTGGTGATCTGGTCGAAGCCGGGGAAGACGAAACCGTCGAACTGGATCTCGCAGACCGGCCGGTAGCCGCGCAGAGCCAGGCCGATGGCCGTGCCGATGATGCCCGACTCGGCCAGCGGGGTGTCGAGCACTCGCTTGTCGCCGAATTCGGCGATCAGACCCTCGGTGACGCGGAAGACGCCGCCCAGGGGGCCGATGTCCTCGCCCATCATCAGGACTTTCGGGTTGTCCCGCATGGCCTGGCGCAGGCCCGCGTTGAGGGCCTTCGTCATGGGCAGGCTCGTCTTGCCCGTTCCGGGGAGCGCTCGCTCGCTTGCGGCCGAGGACGCCGGGACCGAGGCCGGGGCGGTCGGGGTCGCGTGGCTGGTGGTGCTCGTCACGATCGTGTCGCTCACGCGTCGCCTCCTTCGAAGGATTCCTCGTAGCGGTCGAGCCAGGCCTTCTGTTCCTGGATCAGCGGGTGGGGTTCGGCGTAGACGTTGTCGAAGATGACGGCCTTCTCCGGGGAGTGGATGTCGAGAGCCCGGCGGCGCACATCCGCGGCGTAGTCGTCCGCCTCCTCATCGACGGCGTCGAGGAACTCCTGCTCGACGCCGAGGCCCTGCAGATAGCTGCGGAAGCGCGCGATCGGGTCGCGGGCCACCCAGTAGGCCAGCTGTTCCGGGTCGCGATACTTGGTGGGGTCGTCGGCCGTGGTGTGGGCGCCGACCCGGTAGGTCAGGGCCTCGATCAGGGCCGGGCCCTTGCCGGCGCGGGCGTCGTCGAGGTGCTTGGCCGTCACCGCGAAGCTGGCGAGCACGTCGTTTCCGTCGATCTGGGTGCCAGGCATACCGAAGCCCGCGGCGCGCAGGTAGAGCGGCGTGCGGGACTGCCGGGTCACCGGCACCGAGATGGCCCAGTGGTTGTTCTGCAGGAAGAAGACCTGCGGGGTCTGGTAGCTGGCGGCGAAGACGAGCGCCTCGTTGGCGTCGCCCTGCGACGAGGCTCCGTCGCCGTAGTACACGATGACGGCCTGGTCGGTCTCGGGGTCGCCGGTCGCGGTGGCGCCGTCGAGCTGCATGCCCATCGCGTAGCCCGTGGCGTGCAGGGTCTGCGAGGCCAGCACCAGCGTGTAGAGGTGGAAGTTGCCGTGGTCCTCGGGGGTCCAGCCGCCGAGGGTGACGCCGCGCAGCATCCGCAGGATGTCGACGGGGTCGAGGCCGCGGATCATGCCGACAACGTGCTCGCGATAGGACGGGAAGACGTGATCCTGCGGCCGGGTCGCGTAGGCGGAGCCGACCTGGGCGGCCTCCTGGCCATGGCTCGGCACCCAGAGGGCCAGCTGGCCCTGCCGCTGCAGGTTGGCGGCCTCGGTGTCGAAGCGGCGAACCACGACCATGTCGCGGTAGAACCGCCGGTAGTCGGCCTCGGTCAACCGATCGAGGTAGGGCAGGAATTCGGCCGCGGACTCGCTCGGGGCGAAGACACCCTCCGGGGACAGTAGTCGCACCGTGGGAGAGGCATTGGGGGTCGCTGACACCGTACTAACCTAGCCTCCGGGCTGGGTGCCCCGTTGGTAGATCGTCGACAATGTCAGCGCAGATAGCAAGGAGCTTGTCCACAGATTCTTCCTCGCCGATCGAGATTCGGATGCCCTCGGGGAACGGGCGCACGATCAGGCCGACGGCCGACAGGACGTCGGCGATGTCGGTGGTGTCGTGGGCGGTGGGCAGCCAGATGAAGTTGCCCTGCGGCGCCGGGATGTTCCAGCCCTGCTCGCCCAGCAGGCGCCAGACCCGGTCGCGCCGCTCGGTCAGGGCGCGCACCCGCCGCAGCAGCTGGTCGGCGGCGTTGAGGGATGCGATCGCGGCCGCGCCGGCCACGCCGGTGACCGAGAGGGGAATGGCGGTGGACCGCGCCGCGTCGAGCACGGCGACGGGACCAAGGGCGTAGCCGACGCGCAGGCCGGCCAACCCGTAGGCCTTGGAGAAGGTGCGCAGCACGACCAGGTTCGGGAACCGGGACAGCAACGGCAGTCCGGTGACCGCCTCCGGGTCGGTGACGAACTCACAATAGGCCTCGTCGAGGATGACGAGGAGGTCCGGCGGCACCACCGCCATGAACGATTCGAACTCGTCGGCCGTGACGACGGTGCCGGTCGGATTGTTCGGGCTGCAGATGATCACGACGCGGGTCTGCGGCGTGATGCGCGTGGCCATCTCGGGCAGGTCGTGACCGTGGTCCGGACGGTTCGGCACCTGCACGCTCGTGGCGCCGGCCACGGTGACCAGGCCGGGGTAGGCCTCGAAGGAGCGCCAGGAGTAGAGCACCTCGTCGCCCGGTCCAGCGGCGGCGAGGATGAGCTGGGCCAGGAGGGCCACGGACCCGGCGCCGATGTGAACCTCGTCGACGCTCCGGCCGAACGTCGTGGCCAGCCGTTCACGCAGGGCCAGGGCCGAGGCATCCGGGTAGCGGTTGTACGCGGTCTCGGCGTTCACGGCGGCGATGACGCCGGGCAGCGGATCGAAGGGGTTCTCGTTGCTCGAGAGTTTGAACGCACTGGCGGCGGCAGCTTGACCCTGCCGATAGGCCGGGAGTGCGACAATCTCGGGGCGCAGGCGTACCGAGGGCGGGTCTGAAGGGCTCACTCGGCGATTCTACGCCGCGGCATATTCACGTGGCCGCATGGCTGCGCGCTGGGCTGGCTCTACCGTGCGGGCGGACACCGCCGATGCCATAGTGGAGGCATGGCCAGATTTCTGATCAAGCTGATCCTCAACTCCTTCGCCCTGTGGCTCACGACCCTGCTCGTCAGCGGTGTGCGCGTGGATCCCTACTCCGAGGGCACGATCCCCACGCTCGTCACCTACCTTCTGGTCGCCCTGGTCTTCGGCTTCGTCAACAGCGTGGTGGGCGGGTTCGTGCGGGTTGTCGCGTTCCCGGTCTACATCCTCACGCTGGGCCTGATCTCCTTGATAGTGAACGGTTTCCTACTGATGATCGTGGCCTGGTTCTCGGGCCTGGTCGGCTTCGGGCTCGTGGTCGACGACTTCTGGTGGGGTGTGCTCGGCGCACTCGTGCTGGGCATCATCAGCTGGATTCTCGGCGTTCTGATCCGACCGGTCAATCCCCGCTCCTAGCGCCGCCCCGACGTTCGGCCGGCCACGGTCAGCCGTCGGCCAGACGGATGCCCCGCCACCTTGAGGACTCACCGGCTTGCGTGCCGAGGATCTCCCCCAGCGTCGCCCGGAACTCCCGCAGCCGCGGCTCCTCGGAGCCGTCCATGAGCAGCCCGGTCTCCCGATAGACCGTGAGGGCGTGGGCCGGCAGTGGCCGGTCCAGCGGCACCTCCACCTCCGCGAACACCTCGCGCCGCACCACCAGACGCTCGTCGTCGCCGGTGACCGTGCCTCCCAGTGCCGGGATCAGGTCGTCGGTGTGCTCGACCGTGACGGCCGGTGCGTCGGCGGGCAGGGTCACCTGGGCGGTGGGGCCACCGAAGGTCGCCACCGCGACGGTGTTGAAGTCCCCGGAGGCCGCCAGCTGCGCCGCGACCAGTCCGCCCTGCGAGTGACCCACCGGCACCACCGGATCGCCCGGCGCCACTCCGGCCTCCCGCATGGCCTGCACAACCGCCCGGTAGGAGCCGGAGCCTTGATCGGCGACGGCGGCGAGGTTGGAGGTGAGGTCCCACGGTTGTTCGCCGGGAACCGGGCTCCATGCCGCGGTGCCGCCGATGTAGACCACCCAGGAGGCGTCATCGGGGCCGCCGTAACGCTCGATGCGCACCTGCGGAGCGCCTTCCGACACGGAGGGGATTCGGGCGGCCAGGTCCCCGAAACCGCTCGGCGGCGCCACGGGCCGGCTCCGGTGGCCGCTGCCGGACGGCGCGGCGCCCGCGTGCGGCGGGCCGAGGGCGCG
>NZ_SOGK01000035.1:0-17085 GCF_004564305.1 Cryobacterium sp. TMT3-29-2 | reverse complement strand
TGAACGACCAACAACACCCGCACCAGCCAGCCTCGTCGGGATCAATCACCTCGCCGACGAAACCGCCACAAACTAACCCAAGTGACTCCAGTCAGCTTGACATCGCGCGCAGAGCCGTTATTCGGGCCAAATCGGGTCGTTCCACCCAAAATCTCCGTCGAATTCGTCAGGCCCGACTGCGCCCACCGCCGTGTCGAGCGCCGAGAACGGTAACGCGGCCAGGGGCATCCGCCGCTCCTAATAGACTGAGAGCATGTCCGACGGCTCATCTTTTTACATCACCACGCCCATTTTCTATGTGAATGATGTCCCCCACATCGGGCACGCCTATACCGAGGTGGCCGCCGACGTGCTCGCACGCTGGCACCGGCAGTCAGGCGAGGATGCCTGGCTACTGACCGGTACGGACGAGCACGGGCAGAAGATCCTGCGTACCGCGACCGCCAACGGTGTGACTCCGAAGGAGTGGGCCGACCGCCTGGTCGAGACCGCGTGGAAGCCGCTGCTTGCGACGGTCGACATTCGGAACGATGACTTCATCCGCACCACCGATGTGCGCCACGAGGTGAACGCGCAGAAATTCCTGCAGCACCTCTACGACGCCGGACACATCTACACCGGCGAGTACGAGGGCTTCTACTGCGTCGGCTGCGAGGAGTACAAGCAGCCCAGCGACCTCATCGAGGGGGTCGGCGAGTACGTCGGGCAGCAGGTCTGCGCCATCCACTCCATCCCCTGCGAGCTGCTGCACGAGAAGAACTACTTCTTCCGGATGAGCACGTTCGGCGACCAGCTTCTCGCCCTGTATGAGGAGAACCCGAACTTCGTACAGCCCGAATCTGCGCGCAACGAGGTCATCTCCTTCGTCAAGCAGGGCCTGAGCGACCTGTCGATCTCCCGATCCAGCTTCGACTGGGGCATCAAGGTGCCGTGGGACGACAGCCACGTGGTCTATGTCTGGTTCGACGCCTTGCTCAACTACATCACCGCCGCCGGCTACGGTCACGACGACGAGAAGTTCAGCCGCCTCTGGCCGGCGACGCATGTCGTGGGCAAGGACATCCTGCGCTTCCACGCCGTGATCTGGCCGGCCATGCTGCTCGCCGCGGGCATCGAGGTGCCCCGCCAGGTCTTCGGCCACGGCTGGCTGCTGGTGGGCGGCGAGAAGATGAGCAAGTCCAAGCTCACCGGTATCGCCCCGAGCCAGATCACCGACACGTTCGGTTCCGACGCCTTCCGCTACTACTTCATGCGCGCGATCAGCTTCGGCCAGGACGGCTCCTTCTCCTGGGAAGACCTGTCCGCCCGATACCAGTCCGAGCTGGCCAACGGCTTCGGCAACCTCGCCTCCCGCGTGATCGCCATGGTCGTGCGCTATTGCGACGGCGAGATCCCCGTCGTCGGCGAGTTCAGCGATGCCGACGAGCTCATTCGCGGCACCGAGAAGCGGGTCACGGATGCCGCCACGCTGGCCATCGGCCACCTCGCCATCCACGAGGCCATCGCCGCGATCTGGGAGCTGGTCGACGACCTCAACGGCTACATCACCGCGCAAGAGCCCTGGGCCCTGGCCAAGGACCCGGCCAACCGGGCCCGCCTCGAGGCCGTGCTCGCCACCGCAATGCGTGGACTGGGCACGCTCGCCGTGCTGCTCTCGCCGGTCGTTCCGCAGGCCACCGCGAAGCTCTGGACCGCTCTCGGCGGCTCCGGCCTGGTCAGCGACCAGCGCATCGACCGTGCCTGGGAGTGGACCGGCGGCCCGCGGGTCTCGCCGCTCGAAGCGCTGTTCCCGCGCATCGAGGCCACGGTTGGCTAACGAGCCCGAGTCCGAGGCCGGCCCCGTGCGCCAGCGCGACAAGGGCGCCGGCCGGGACCTGAGCTACCCGCCGCTGCCCGACCCGCTCGGCGTGCCGGTCTACGACAACCACACCCACCTGGAAATCGGCGACGGCGACCAGTCGCTCACCGTGGCCGAGCAACTCGACCGCGCCTCCAGCGTCGGCGTGCGCGGCGTCATCCAGGTCGGCGGCGACCTGGAGACCTCGCGCTGGTCGGCTGCGATGGCCGCCCGGGAGCCGCGCATGCTCGCGGCCGTCGCCATCCACCCCAACGAGGCCCCCGTCTACGACGCCGCCGGCACCCTCGACGACGCCCTGGCCGAGATCGCCGAACTGGCCACCCGCCCGCGTGTGGTCGCCATCGGGGAGACCGGCCTGGACTTCTTCCGGACCGGCCCCGACGGGCACGCCAGCCAGCTCCGCTCCTTCGAGGCGCACATCGAGATCGCCAAGCGCAACGGCCTCGCGTTGCAGATCCACGACCGCGACGCCCACTCCGCCGTGATCGAGACGCTGTTGCGGGTCGGCGCGCCCGAGCGCACCGTCTTCCACTGCTTTTCCGGCGACGCCGAGATGGCCCGCATCCTTGCCGACAACGGTTGGTACCTCTCCTTCGCCGGAACCGTGACCTTCAAGAACGCCCAAAACCTGCGCGAGGCCCTGGCCGCGGTGCCGCGCGCTCTGCTTCTGGTCGAAACGGATGCCCCGTTCCTCACCCCCGCACCCTTCCGCGGCCGCCCGAACGCGCCGTATTTGCTGCCGCACACCCTGCGCGCGATGGCCGACCACCTCGAAACGGATGTCAGCATTCTCGCCACCCAGATCTCGTCCAATACCGAGCTCGTCTACGGACGGTGGGATACCGAACCGGTGACCGTCGCCGAGACCACCGAGCCCGGAACCCGCCCGTTCGGAGGCCTCGCATGACCCCGCCCCGCCACGGCTACGACCCCGGAGACGAACCCGAGACCGGCATCCGCGCCACCGGCGACGCCGAGACCGCCGGCCGGCACGCCGCACCGGTTGCTTCCGAAACAGATGCCGGGCCCACGAACTCCGCTGCCGAACCGGATGCGGACGCATCCGACTCCGCTGCCGAACCGGACGCGGACGCACCCGACTCCGCTGCCGAACCGGAGGCCGGTACTCCCGCCGCGCCTGCCGTCCGCTCCCTTCTCGGCCCCGCCGAGATCCGCGACCTGGCCGAGATGCTGGGCGTCAACCCCACTAAGAAGCTCGGCCAGAACTTCGTCATCGACGGCAACACCGTGCGCCGCATCGTCAAGGTCGCGACCGTCTCGCCCGGCGACACCGTGCTCGAGGTCGGCCCCGGGCTGGGGTCCCTCACGCTGGGGCTGCTCGAGATCGGTGCGAGCGTCGTGGCCGTGGAGATCGACGACCGGCTCGCCGAGCAGCTGCCACTGACGGTCGAGCTCATGCACCCGGGGGCACCGCTCACGGTCATCCGTGACGACGCGCTCAAGATCACCGAACTGCCCGGCGACCCGAGCCGCCTCGTGGCGAACCTGCCCTACAACGTGTCGGTGCCGGTGCTGCTCTACCTGCTGGAGAACTTCGCCTCGATCCGGGCCGGAGTGGTCATGGTGCAGGCCGAAGTGGGGGAGCGCCTCGCGGCGCCGTCCGGCAGTAAGGTCTACGGCAGCCCGAGTGTGAAGGCCGCCTGGTACGGGGCGTTCCGCACCGCCGGCAAGGTCAGCCGGCAGGTGTTTTGGCCGGTCCCCGGCGTCGATTCGATCCTGATCGCCTTCGAACGACGAGCGGAGCCGCTCGAATCCGAGGACCTGCGCCGCGCCACCTTCGCCCTCGTCGACGCCGCCTTCCAGCAGCGCCGCAAGATGCTGCGCCAGTCGCTGTCGTCCGTCCTCGGCAACTCCACGAACGCCACCGAGGTCATGACGCGCGCCGGAATCGACCCCACCGAACGCGGCGAGCAGCTCACCGTCGAGGACTTTCTCCTGATTGCCCGGGCCCAGCTGAACGTCACGTGAACGATCCAACGCCGGGGTCGCCCGGGCCGCGCCGCCGGGCAGTCGCTCGGGTGAGGCTGGGCTAGGTTAGTCACATGACCAACGTGGCCTCTTCCCCCGTGGTGCATGCGCGGGCGCCTGGCAAGATCAACGTCTTCCTCAAGGTCGGTGCGGTCCTCGAAGACGGATACCACGAGGTAGCCACCGCCTACCAGGCCGTGTCGCTGTTCGAAGACGTGCGCGCCTGGCCGGCCGACGACTTCTCGGTCGAGTTCACCGGGCCCATCGACGCCTCCGGCCTCGCCGTCGATGGTAGCAACCTCGCTATCAAGGCCGCGCGGGCACTGGCCCGCAAGGCCGGCTATCGCGGCGGAGTGCGCCTCTCGATCGAGAAGAACGTGCCCATCGCGGGCGGTATGGGCGGCGGGTCGGCGGATGCCGCGGCCACCCTCCTCGCCTGCGACACCCTCTGGGGAACCGACGCCACCCGCGACGACCTGATCGAGATCGCCGCGACCCTCGGTGCCGACGTGCCGTTCGCTTTCACCGGCGGCACCGCCATCGGCACCGGCCGCGGCGATCAGCTCAGCCCCGCGCTGGCCAAGGGCCAGTTCCATTGGGTGCTTGCCCTCGCCGACTTCGGCCTCTCGACCCCGGGCGTCTACAACGAGCTCGACCGGCACCGCGAGCGCCACGCCCAGGACATCTTTCCGGCTCAGATCCAGCCCACCGTCGACGCCAACGTGCTGCAGGCGCTGCGAGCCGGCGACCCGCGGATGCTGGCCGAGGCCCTGCACAACGACCTGCAGGCCCCCGCGCTGCACCTGGCCCCCGGGCTGGGCACGGTGCTCGAGCTGGGCGAGGAGAACGGCGCGTTGGCCGGCCTGCTGTCCGGCTCCGGCCCGACCGTGGCCTTCCTGGTCGCGGATGCCGACAGCGCCCTCGAACTGCAGGTCGCCCTGAGCGCGTCCCGCCTCCGCGTGGTGCGCGCCACCGGGCCTGTGCACGGGGCCCGAATCATCCACGACTAGCTCCCCTTTTTTGCCGCAACTGTGGCCGAATCGGACGACTGTTGCTGGTGTGCTGGCAACAGATGTCCGATTCGGCAACAGTCGGGCCATCGGGGGCGGAACCGGTGCGCGCGGGGCTGTCAGCCGCGCCCGGTAAAGTGGTCCGCTATGGCACATTTGCTCGGGGCCGAGTCCCTGCACCTTGAATTCCCCACCCGCGTCATCTTCGACAGCGTCACCGCCGGTCTCAACGAAGGCGACCGGATCGGCGTCGTCGGCCGCAACGGCGACGGCAAGTCTACCCTCATGCGCCTGCTCGCCGGCCGGATGGAACCCGACTCGGGCCGCGTCACGCGCCGGCGCGGCGTCACCATCGGCATGCTCGACCAGGCTGATGACCTGGCCTCCGGCCAGACCGTGGGCCACACCATCGTGGGCGGTATCGACGAGCACGTCTGGGCGGGCGACGCTAAGGTACGCGACGTGATCGCCGGGCTCGTGCGGGACATCCCCTGGGATGCCCTCGTCGACGACCTCTCCGGTGGCCAGCGCCGCCGGGTGGCCCTCGCCGCCGTGCTGATCGGCGACCATGATGTCATCTTCCTCGACGAGCCCACCAACCACCTCGACGTGGAGGGCATCTCCTGGCTGGCCGGCC
The DNA here is from genome assembly GCF_004564305.1 of Cryobacterium sp. TMT3-29-2. Classification (NCBI taxonomy): domain Bacteria; kingdom Bacillati; phylum Actinomycetota; class Actinomycetes; order Micrococcales; family Microbacteriaceae; genus Cryobacterium; species Cryobacterium sp. TMT3-29-2. The sequence continues at coordinate 11,591 of NZ_SOGK01000035.1, read as the reverse complement.
ACCTGCGGACGCGCTGGGCCACGAACTCCGGCGGCCTGGTGGTCGTCACTCACGACCGGTGGTTCCTCGACGAGGTCTGCAACATGACCTGGGAGGTGCACGACCGCCTGATCGAACCCTTCGAGGGAGGCTACGCCGCCTACATCCTGCAGCGCGTCGAACGCGACCGGATGAGCAGCGTGATGGAGGGCAAGCGCCAGAACCTGATGAAGAAGGAACTGGCCTGGCTGCGGCGCGGTGCCCCCGCCCGCACCGCGAAGCCCAAGTTCCGCATCGACGCCGCCAACGAGCTGATCGAGAACGAGCCGCCGCCCCGCGACACCGTGTCAATGCAGTCGATGGCCATGCAGCGACTCGGCAAGGATGTCGTCGACCTGATCGACATCGGCGTGAAGTTCGGCGAGAAGACGGTGCTGAACGACATCACCTGGCGCATCGCACCGGGCGAGCGCACCGGCATCATGGGCGTCAACGGCGCCGGCAAGAGCACGCTGCTGAACCTGGTGGCCGGCACGCTGATGCCCACCACGGGCACGGTCAAACGTGGCAAAACCATCAAGGTCGCCGTGCTCACCCAGCAGCTGTTCGAGCTCGACGGCATCCAGAACGACCGCGTCAGCGAGGTTATCGGCCGCCAAAAGACGTCGTACATGGCCGGCGGCAAGGAAATCACGCCCGGCCAGATGCTCGAGCGCATGGGCTTCATGAGCGCCCAGCTGACCACGCAGGTCAAGGACCTCTCCGGTGGCCAGAAGCGGCGCCTGCAGCTGCTCCTGATCGTGCTCGACGAGCCGAACGTGCTGATCCTCGACGAGCCCACCAACGACCTGGACACGGACATGCTCGCGGCCATGGAAGATCTGCTCGACTCCTTCCCCGGCACCCTGCTCGTCGTCTCGCACGACCGGTACCTGATCGAGCGCGTCACCGACAACCAGTACGCGGTCACCGAGGGGGGCTTCCGCCACCTGCCCGGCGGCGTCGACCAGTACCTCGAGATGCGTAAGAGGCAGACCAGCGGCAACGACAAGCCCGCCGAGGCGAACGCGTCGAACACCTCCGGCGGGAAGGCGGTGCGCAAGCTCGCCATCGGCGGCGCCGACCTCCGCAACGCGCAGAAGGAACTCGCCTCCATCGACCGCAAGGTCGCCAAGCAGAACGCGCGGATCGCTGCCCTGCACGAGAGCCTCGCCGTGCACGACCAGTCCGACTTCGACGGCCTCGGTGCGCTCAGCTCCGAACTGCAGACGCTCGAGTCCGCCATCGCCGGCTTCGAGACCCGCTGGATCGAACTGTCTGAGCTGATCGAGGGCTAATGTCGCAGATACTGTGACCGCGTGTGACGGAGCAGCGCACGCGGCGCAGCATCTGCCGATAGCCTGGGAACGTGCCTCGCGATGCAGCGGCACAGACTCCCACCCCTTCTCGACCCGTGGTTCTTCTGTGCCCGAAAAACGCGCCGGCATCCGCCGCCGACCAGACGGCACCACAGCTGACAAAGGGAACCCCATCGTGAAGAAGAAACTGCTCGCCGCCCTCGCGGTCGTACCGCTCGCAGCCCTGCTCGCCGGTTGCTCTGGCGCGGCCGCCGACGAGACCGTTAAGATCGGCGTCGTCGGTGCCAGCGACCCCTACTGGGCCGTCTACGAGGAGGCCGCGGCGGATGCCGGCATCACGGTCGACATCGTCGACTTCGCCGAATTCGGGCAGCCGAACCCGGCCCTCTCCGCGGGCGAACTCGACCTGAACCAGTTCCAGCACATCGTCTACCTCGCCGAATACAACGTGGCCAGCAAGGACGACCTGACGCCGGTCGGCGCCACCGCGATCTACCCGCTCGCCCTGTACTCCACCCAGTACGACGACGTCAGTGAGATCAAGAAGGGCGACACCGTCGCGGTGCCGAACGACGCGAGCAACCTGGCCCGCGCGCTGCTCGTGCTGCAGTCCGCGAAGCTGATTACGCTAAGCGACGGCGGCAGCATCTACTCGACCCTCGACGACATCGACACCCAGAAGTCCAAGGTCACCGTGACCGCGCTCGAGGCGTCGCTCACCGCCACATCCCTTCCTGACGTCGCCGCTGCGATCATCAACAACGACTTCGTCGAGAAGGCCGGCCTAAAGGTCGAGGACGCCCTCGCCCAGGACGACCCCACCGACCCCAACGCGTTGCCGTACGTGAACGTTTTCGCGGCCCGCGCCGAGGACAAGGACAACCCCACGTACCAGAAGCTGGTCGAGATCTACCAGACAACGAAGGCCGTTCAGGACGGCGTGCTCGACGTGTCCGCCGGGTCCGCCGTGATGGTGCAGACTCCGGTCGCCGACCTCGAGTCGTCCCTTGCCACGGTCGAGAAGGACACCAAAGCACTGAAGTAGCGCCGCCCGACCTGCGCCGTTCCGGTCGAGAGTGCCCGTTCCGCGGGTCACTCTCGACCGGACCGGCACAGTCATAGCCGGGCACCACGGCGCCGCGGCACCACGCCAGTAAGTCAGTAAGTCAGTAAGGATGTTCCATGTCTGCCCCCAGCCCCGTTGTCGAACTGCGTGACGTGAGCAAGGTGTACCCGCCTACGACCAAGGGCGGGGACGAGGTCGTCGCCATCGACAAGGTCAGCCTCACCATCGACGCCGGCGACGTCTACGGCATCATCGGCTACTCGGGGGCCGGCAAGAGCACCCTGGTGCGGCTCGTGAACGCCCTCGAACGGTCGACGTCGGGCGAGATCCTGATCAATGGCACCGACATCGCCCGCCTGCCCGAGCGCGAGCTGCGCCCGGTTCGGCTGGGCATCGGCATGATCTTCCAGCAATTCAACCTGCTCGGGTCCCGCACCGTCGCGGCGAACGTCGCCTACCCGCTCGAGGTGGCCGGCCAGTCGAAGGAAACGCGTCGGGCCCGGGTCGCCGAGATGCTCGACTTCGTCGGGCTCGGCGACAAGGCTCGTTCCTATCCCGACCAGCTCTCCGGCGGCCAGAAGCAGCGCGTGGGCATCGCGCGCGCCCTGGCCAGCCAGCCAGGGATCCTGCTCGCCGACGAGGCCACCAGCGCGCTCGACCCGGAGACGACCTCCGAGGTGCTCGACCTGCTCGCTCGCGTCAACAAGGAATTCGGGGTCACCATCATCGTGATCACGCACGAAATGGACGTCATCCAGACCCTGGCGACCAAGGTCGCCGTGATGGACCAGGGCCGGGTGATCGAGCGCGGCGACGTGTTCGACGTGTTCTCGAACCCGCAGCAGGCGGCCTCCGCCCGGTTCGTCTCGACCGTGGTCAAGGGCCTCCCTTCTGCGTCGGAACTCGCGGTGCTGCGGCGGCGGCATCCGGGCCGCCTCGTCACGCTGGCGTTCCGCGACACCAGTGTCGACCAGGCCCGGGTGTTCGGCGAGTTCGCCGCCGCCGGCGTCACCTTCGAGGTGGTCTACGGCGGCATCAACGAGATCCAGGGCCGATCCTTCGGGCACCTGACTCTCGCCCTGGCCACGCCGGGGACGACGGATGCCGCGGCCGACGCGGTCATCGACGCCGCCCTCCACCGGGTGCGAACCCTGACGACCGTGACGGAGGTGCGCTGAGATGGACAGCCTGATCGACCTGTTGCCCGAACTCTGGATCGCCGCGGGGGAGACCCTCTACATCGTCGGCCTCACCCTCTTTTTCGGCGGGATCGGCGGCCTGCTGGTCGGCCTCGGCCTGTATCTGACCCGGGCCGGCAGCATCCTCGAGAACCGCGGGGTCTTCGTGGTGCTCAACCTGCTGGTGAACATCGTCCGGCCGATCCCGTTCATCATCTTCCTGGCCGCCGCCCAGCCGCTGGCGCGGGTCGTGGTGGGAACCGGCATCGGAAACGCGGCGATCATCTTCACGATCTCGCTCGCGGCATCCTTCGCCATGGGACGGATCGTGGAGCAGAACTTGCTCACCGTGACGCCGGGCGTGATCGAGGCGGCCCGCAGCGTGGGGGCCGGGCCGATCCGGATCATCTTCACCGTGCTGCTGCCCGAGGCGCTCGGCCCGCTCATCCTCGGCTACACCTTCATCTTCGTGGCGCTCGTGGACATGTCGGCGGTCGCCGGCTACGTCGGCGGCGGCGGCCTCGGAAACTTCGCGCTGCTCTACGGTTACCGACAGTTCAACCCGGTCGTGACCTGGGCCGCCGTGCTCCTGATCATCGTGCTGGTGCAGCTGGTTCAGTTCCTCGGAAACTGGCTGGCCCGGAAGGCCTTCCGCCGCTAGGCCCCCTGAGTGCGGGGTATCTTTCGCGACTTGTTACAGGCGCCGTCATCGCTCGTTTACCTGCGGTTCAGGTGATTTTCCGGGGCCGGACATGCGTGGGCTGGACAGTGCTCGCGGGGTCGGCCCACCCGAGCCGCGTTCACGTCACCGTGCCCCGTCACTGCCTCATCCTTGCCCTGGGAGTCACCGTGTCGTCGAGCCCGAGTATCGTCTTTTCCGCTTTCAGATCTACCGCCGACCCCCGATTGCACGGCTGGGTGGCCTTCCGGGAAAGCGTTCAGAACCTTCCCGCCCCCGTCCGGGCGGTAGAGGTGCGCGACGGGCACCGCGCCGGCCCTGCGCTCACGGGACTGCCGGGGCACTCCGGAATCTGGCGACTGCTCGCCTCGAACAGTCGCGAGCTCGGCCGCAGCTCCTCCGTCTACGGAACGTTCTCCACTGCGCGGGCCCACGTTCTCGAACTCAAGGGCCAGTGCGACTCGATGGTCACCACGGTTGTCACGGGTCCCCGAGCAGGCACGCACGGCTGGGTGATCAGCGTCGGGGGTGTTGTCGTGATGACTGCAGGTCGCTGGTACGGCGCGGCGTCGGCCAGTCGCGAGGCCTCGGCTGGGACCATCGAGGCTTTCCACACTGCGATCGTCGCCGCGGATGCCCGTCACGCGACGGAGTCCGGGCAGCGCGGCAACCGGGTGCTCTCCGACGAGGAACGGGCCCTGGCTTGGTGACCGTAGTCACGCCCCGCGGGATGCCCATACTGGCCACGGTTGCCGGCCTCGCCGTGCTGGGGTGGTTGATCTTCGGTTGGCTGGTACCCGGTTTCCGGCCACCAGAGGGCGAGCGGGCCGGTGTCGCGCCGTCCGCGGCGGTGGTCATCACTCTCGAGCCGCCGGGCGCTGCCGCATCGCTGCCGGCCGGCGAACCGGCATCCGTTGCCGTCGCGGTGAAGCCCCCGCCGCCGCTCGTCGGCAATGCGACGCTCGCCGACCCGGCCTGGGCCGCCCGCGCCGCCCAGACGGCCGATATACCGGTGCGTGCCCTGCTCGGCTATGCGGGGGCGTCCCTGGCTCTAGCGGCCGAGCAGCCGAACTGCCGCCTCGGCTGGACTACCCTGGCAGCCCTCGGCAACATCGAATCCGGGCACGGCACCCACAACGGTTCGGGGCTCGGAGCCGATGGCGCCGCCCGCCCGGGCATTTTCGGCCCCGCACTCGACGGCAATGCCTTCGACGCGATGGGCGACACCGACCGTGGGGCCTGGGACGGCAGCACCGAAGGGGACCGTGCGGTCGGGCCACTGCAGTTCATCCCCGCAACCTGGCAGCGGTGGGGTGCCGATGGCAACGGCGACGGCGTCGACGACCCGCAACAAATCGACGATGCCGCCCTCGCTGCCGGCCGTTACCTCTGCCACTATGGCGAGCTGTCCCGGCCCGATCGCTGGCGCGCCGCCGTGTTCGCCTACAACCACGTCGATTCCTACGTGAACGCGGTCGCCGCGACGGCCGATTCCTACGCCGATCTGGCAGGTTGAGGAGTTTCGTGACGGACAAGACCCCGGCTGGAGACGGCCTGATCTCCGGCAGGTACCGGCTCGGCGATCTTCTCGGTACCGGTGGGTCGGCATCCGTTTTCGCCGCCGTCGACACCGCCACGTTTTCGGACGGTGACGTCGGCGCCCACCGGGCGGTCGCACTCAAGATCCTGCACCCGCACCTGTCGCGGTCCGACCACTCCCGGCGGGCGTTCCTTGCCGAGGCCACGGCGGCGGCCGGCCTGCGGCACCCGAACATCGCACAGGTGCTCGGCATCGGCGTGCACGACACGGGAGAGGAACCGCAGGCCTGGATTGCCCTCGAACTCGTGCCCGGCATCACCCTCGCGGAGCACATCGAGCGGAACGGTGCCCTCGAGCCGGGCCAGGCGCTCACCATCGCCTCGGCCGTGCTGCGAGCGCTCGAGGCCTCACATGCTCGTGGACTGATCCACCGGGACGTGTCCCCGGCGAACATCATGGTCGACACCGACGACGGGGGAGGATTCTTGATCGGGGATGTTCGGTTGCTCGATTTCGGTCTGGCGGATGCCGCCGGCAGGCCGGTCCTCGGAACCGACATCCTGCGCAGCGCACCCGCGCCGCAGGCCCGGGAGGATCAAAAGGCTCCGGGTCTGTCAATCGAACCCGTCGCCCCGGGCGTCCTGGGCAGTGTGTACTACATGTCGCCGGAGCAGGCCCGCGGCGGCGCCGTCGACGAACGAGGCGACCTCTACCAGCTCGGTGGCGTACTCCACTTCGTGCTCACCGGGAAGCCGCCGTTCTCGCGAGATTCGGCTGCTGCCGTGATGCGGGCTCACGTGCTGGCACCCCCGCCGGTGCCCTCGGTCCTGCGTTTCGGTATTCCTCGCGCCGTCGACCGGATCGTAGTCAAAGCGCTGATGAAGGATCCCGCGAGCCGATTCCAGTCTGCCGCCGAGATGGCGGGCGGTATCGGAATCCTGATAGCCTCCGGCGTCGTCGGCCCGGCCGGGCGGGGCCAAGCGGCGGGAGATGAGCGCACCCGGGTATTCGGGCAGACCGCCGCACCGGCATCCGACGAACCGGGATCCGTCGCACCGGGATCCGAGGCCCCGGCCGGCGACTCACCGGGACCCGACTGGGCGCGCAGCGGCCGTACCCGGAGCGGCAGCGGGCTCTGGCTTCTGGCCCTGCTGGTCGTCGGGGGCATCTCCGTCGGCTGGGTCGTGGCCACGGGCGGGTCCGAGCCGGCGTCGATCGCCGTCGCGAGCAGTCTCCCGACGGCGCCGCCGACGCCGAGCCCGGTGCCTGCGACCGACGGCATTTCAACGGATATCCTGATTCAGAGAGTCCGGATGCCCGAGCTCACCTCCTTGACCCTCGCTGCGGCCCGAGCAGCGCTCGCCGCGGCCGGACTGGAGGTCGGCGCCGTCGAGACGCAGGCCTCGGCCCTGCCGGGCGACACCATCCTGGCGAGCCTCCCGGCCGAGGGGACCCGCATCGATCCAGGCCGCACGGTCGACCTCGTCATCGCCTCCGGATCGAACGCCATCCCGACGGTGCGGGGACTCACCCAGGCCGCGGCTGCTGTCGCCTTCGAGGAGGCCGGTTTCGTCGTGCTGACTGAGTCCCGTGCAGACTCTACGGTGCCGCCGGGCACGGTGCTCGCAAGCCTTCCAGCGGCACAAACGGTGTGGCGTCTGGGGACAACCGTTACATTGATCGTCGCGAGCGCGGCCTTTCCTGTGCCTGAGGTACCTCCGACTCCCGCCCCGACGTCCACATCGCAGACGCCGACGCACGCGCCGACGAACGCCCCGGACCCGGGCGCGACCCCGTCGCCCGCGGGCACGTCAGCCTCCCGCTGAGCCGACTCCGCGGCGGCAGCGATCACGCCCGGTCAACTCTCCACTCCGCGTCCATCCCTAGCTGGACAAATCGACGCTCAGTGTTAACCCAGCGCCCCAAACATATGTCTCGGACGTGCTACCACCGCGTTCGTTCCGCTCCCCACACCCGAATGTGCAAGGACACCCATGTCGTTTTCGACCCTCTTCGACGCGCCTGCGGTCGAGCCGCCAACGATCGACCCGGCGAACCCGGACTCGTCCCCGCGCCGCTCCCTGGCAGCACGTCCTTCGGTCTCGGATTCGGTGTTCCGTTCGGTGGCCTTCCTTGCCGGCTGCATCACCGTGGCGATCATGCTCGCCGTGGGCGTGTTCCTGTCGTTGCGGGCCTCGGAGGCCCTCGGGGTCGCCGGCTTCAGCTTCCTGGTCGAGCAGGACTGGTCACCGGAGTCGCAGAAATTCGGTATCGCATCCGTCCTGTTCGGCACCATCACGATCGCGGTGATCGCGATGTGCGTCGCCGTGCCGCTCGCCCTCGGCACGGCCCTGCTCATCTCCGAGGTCGCCCAGGGCCGGATGCGCTCTACGCTCGTCACGCTCGTCGACCTGATGGCCGCCGTGCCAAGTGTGGTCTTCGGCCTCTGGGGTGTCTTCTTCCTGCAGGCCAACGTGATCCCGGTCGCCACCTGGATCTCCACCTACTTCGGCTGGATCCCGTTCTTCCGGGTCGAGGACATCACCGGCCAGACCCTGACCGAGGCGAGCGCCTTCACCTCCTCGGCGTTCATCGCCGGCATCGTGGTGGGCCTCATGGTGGTGCCCACCCAGACCTCGGTGATGCGCGAGGCCTTCTCCCAGGCTCCGATCGGCGAACGCGAGGCCGCGTTCGCCCTCGGGTCGACGCGGTGGGGCATGATCCGTGCGGTCGTACTGCCCTTCGGTCGCGGCGGCATCATCGGCGGCACCATGCTCGGCCTCGGCCGAGCCCTCGGTGAGACCATCGCCGTCTACATGATCATTTCCCCGATCTTCACAATCAACTGGGAGGTGCTGAAGACGGGCACCAACTCCGTCTCCGCACTCATCGCCCTCCGCTACGGCGAGTCCAGCTCGTTCGGCCTCTCCGCGCTGATGGCAGCCGGGCTTGTCCTGTTCCTGATCACCCTCGTGATCAACTTCACGGCCTCGTCGATCGTGGCACGGTCCCGATCCGGGGCAGAGAGCGACTGATGACGATCCTCCTCGAACCCACCGGAACGGTCATCCCCGAACTGACACCGACGGCCCCGGCGCACACCACGACGATCCCGTCCCCCGGGGGCACCCCGATCGGCCCGCGCCGCCGGGTGCGCGGCGCCCGCCTCGACGACCGGTTCAATCTGCTCGGCGCCGCCTCTGCAGGCATCGCCGTCGCTGTGCTGCTGTTCGGTTGGTTCAGCCCGCTCTCCGGCGGCGTCGGCTGGCTGCTCGTGGCCTTCATCGCCTTCATCGGCTTCTACGCCCTGCTGGTGAGCTTCGCCAGCGACTGGCAGGAGGTCAAGGACCGGGTGATGGGGGTGTTGCTCGCCAGCGCCGGGGTGCTGCTGTTCGGAGCCCTGGTCTTCGTGGTGGCGTTTACGCTGGTGCGCGGCCAGGAGGCCCTGCCGCACCTGAACTTCTTCACGCAGAGCATGGAGCTCGCCGGCCCGCTGGACGGCCTCGAGGTCGGCGGAATCGTGCACGCGATCCTGGGCACGCTGATGCAGATCTCGATGGCCCTCGCCATCACGATTCCGCTCGGAATCCTGACGGCGCTCTTCCTCAACGAGGTCGGCGGCAAGTTCGCCCGCTTCGTGCGCACGATTTCGGATGCGATGACGGCCCTGCCCTCCATCGTCGCTGGACTCTTCGTCTATTCCGCGATCATCGTGTTGATCACCCATCAGCGCTCGGGCTTCGCCGCGGCGATGGCCATCACCGTCATGATGCTGCCCATCGTCATCCGGGCCTCCGACATTGTGCTGCGGCTTGTGCCCGGCAACCTGCGCGAGGCTGCCTACGCCCTCGGGTCGACCCGGTGGCGCACGGTGTGGCACGTCGTTCTGCCGACGGCCCGGCCCGGTCTGGCCACGGCCGTGATCCTCGGCACGGCTCGCGGAATCGGCGAGACCAGTCCGGTGCTGCTGACATCCGGGGTGACCGCCGTCGTCAACTGGAACCCGTTCGAGGGTCCGATGATCTCCCTTCCGCTGCAGGTCTTCGACTTCGTCAAATCCCCCGAGCCGAACATGATCGCCCGCGGCTTCGGCTCCGCTGCCGTGTTGATCCTGCTGGTGCTCGCACTCTTCGTGATCGCCCGTCTGATCGGGGGTAAGGGTCCCGGCCAGCTGGGCCGCCGGCAGCAGGAGCGGGTCATTGCGGCATCCGCTCTCGACCTTCAGCGCATCACCCTTCAGGGCGACCGCCGAGTCCTGCTCGACGCCTCGGCCGCGCAGGACGACCACCGGCCACAGCCATCGGCTTCTACGCCATCAGCTCCACCGTCAGACCCCAACCCGAAGGAGACGTCCTCGTGACGCGCCAGCCCCGGCGGATTCGTGCAATCCGCGCCCTGTTCGCCCTCACCGTCGTGCTGGTCAGCGTGCTCGGCACCGTGCCTGCCCAGGCCGTGAGCTACGACCCGATCACCGGCACCGGCTCGACCTGGTCGCAGAACGCCCTCGACCAGTGGCGCAAGAACGTGGCCTCGAACTATGGCATGACCGTCAACTATTCGGGCGTCGGCTCGTCGGCCGGCCGGCGTGACTTCGTCGCCGGCAACGTCGACTTCGCCGTCAGCGAGATCCCGTTCCAGACCCGGCCGGAGGACAACTCGGCCCCCGAGGTGCCGTCCCGCGGCTACGCATACATGCCGATTGTGGCCGGCGGCTCCTCGTTCATGTACAACCTCAAGATCGGCGGGGTGCGGGTCTCCAACCTGCGCCTCAGCGGTGCGGTGATCACCAAGATCTTCACGGGCGTCATCACCAAGTGGAACGACCCGGCGATCCAGACCGACAACCCCGGCCTGGCGATGCCCGACAAGGGCATCGTGCCGGTCGTTCGCTCCGACGGCTCCGGGTCGACCGCCCAGTTCACCCTCTGGATGTCTCAGCAGCACCCTGACCTGTGGAGTGCCTTCTGCGCCAAGGCCGGCCGCACCTCCTGCGGTCTCACCTCCCAGTACCCGACTTACGGCAACGCCAAGGCACAGAGCGGTTCCTCCGGCGTGGCCGGTTATGTGAGCCAGGACTACGGCGAAGGCGCGATCACCTACGTCGAGTACTCCTACGCCCTCGAAGCCGGATTCCCGGTGGCCAAGGTGCTCAATGCGGCCGGCTATTACGTGGAACCCACCGCCGACTCGGTCGCGGTGGCCTTGCTCCAGGCGCAGATCAAGACGGATGTCCCCGTCACCAGCCCCGACTACCTCACCCAGATCCTCGACGGCGTCTACAACAACGCCGACGCGCGCAGCTACCCGTTGTCGAGCTACTCCTACATGATCGTGCCGACCGCGGTCGGCGGCGTCTTCACGGAGAAGAAGGGCCTCACCCTGGGGGCCTTCGCAAACTACATGCTCTGCGAGGGGCAGCAGCAGGCGGAGGCTCTCGGGTACTCGCCGCTGCCGATGAACCTCGTGCTGGCCGGGTTCGACCAGATCAAGCGGGTGCCCGGTGCGGATGTCTCCGGCGTGGACATCAACAAGTGCAACAACCCGACGTTCAAGCCCGGCGATTCGCCCTCGAGCAACCAGTTGGCCGTGACGGCCGCGCAGCCCGCCGAGTGTGACAAAGTCGGCACCAGCCAGTGCACGACCGGCACTGCCGGCGCGCCGGCCGATACTCCGACCTCCGGTACGGGCACCGGCGGCGCCGCCGCGGGCGGCGCGGGCGGGACGGCAGCGGTGGATGCAGCCGCGGCGGCGGCCGGGCCCGCGGATGCTGTGGCTGCCGTCTACGACGAGA
>NZ_SOGK01000040.1:0-16753 GCF_004564305.1 Cryobacterium sp. TMT3-29-2 | reverse complement strand
TTCCGGCCTGCGGGGCCTGCGGGGCCTTTCCGGCCTGCGGGGCCTGCGGGGCCTGCGCGGCCTGCGGGGCCTGCGCGGCCGGCCCAAACGGCCCAAACGGCCGGCGTCGTGCCGCGGATGCCCCCGGGCGCCGGTTTAGGATGAGCGCATGACCTCCGCCACACCCTCCGCCACGCCCGGCCGGGTGCGCATCGGTGCGCAGATCGCCCCGCAGCACGCCCTCTACCCGAAGATCAGGGACACCCTGGGCGAGGTCGAGGCGCTGGGCACGGACATCGCGTTCAACTGGGACCACTTCTTCCCGCTCTCCGGCGAGGAGAACGGCCTGCACTTCGAGTCCTGGACGCTCCTCGCGGCCTGGGCGGAGCAGACCTCCACCATCGAGCTGGGTGCGCTGGTCAACTGCAACAGCTACCGCAACGCCGACCTGCAGGCCGACATGGCGCGCACCATCGACCACATCAGCGGCGGCCGCTTCATCTTCGGCACCGGCTCCGGCTGGTTCGAGCGCGACTACGACGAGTACGACTATGAGTTCGGCACCGTGGGAACCCGCCTCGACGCGCTCGAAGCCGACCTCCCGCGCGTCGAAGCGCGCTGGGCGAAGCTGAACCCGCCGCCTCTGCGCGACATCCCGGTGCTGATCGGCGGCGGCGGCGAGAAGAAGACCCTCCGGATCGTGGCGAAGCACGCGGACATCTGGCACTCCTTTTCCACCCCCGCTGTGCTCGAGCACAAGCTCGGGGTGCTCTCCACCTGGTGCGACACGGTGGGCCGGGACCTGTCGGAGATCGAGATCTCCACCGAGCTGCGCGGCCGCACCGTGACGGAGGCCGACGAGCTCTACGATCTCGGCGCGCGCCTGTTCACCCTCGGCCTCTCCGGGCCGCTCTACGACCTGGCTCCGCTCGCCGACTGGCTCGCCTGGCGCGACAGCAAGAATGCGCTCTAGACGGCCCTCCGTGCCCGTTCGGTATCCCGCCACCGAGGACTGTTCCCGTTTCGGACAACTGATGCTGGTGTGCCGGCAACAGTTGTCCGGAAGGGGAACAGTTGCCGCCGTGCACGCCGTTCACGGCCTTCCGACGTACGGGAGCCGACCGGATCGACGGAGTCAAGGCCCCGCTGCCTGTGCGCGCACTGGCGCAGCTGACCTGCCACGGGTTACCGAAATGTGCAGGCGGGTCAGGGGGTGGCGGGGAGGCCCGTGCGCAGTTCCCGGGACAGTGACTTCACGACGGCCGGCAGGCTGCCCCCGTGTGCCTCGGCGACGCGCAGCTGTCGCTGGTAGCTCGCACCCTCGGTGATGATCCGGTTGAGGCTCCGCAATTCGTCCACGCAGCCCAGCCGCTCGGCGACGGGGGAGAGGATGCCGATCAGCCGGAACACATCATCGGTCACCAGGCTCTCGGCACCCGCGGCATTCGTGATGATCTCGGCATCCAGGCCGTAACGGGCCGCCCGCCATTTGTTCTCGCGAACGAACCACGGCTGCATCGACTCCACTGCCTCGCCGGCGTCGAGCCGGGTGGACATCCAGTCGACCAGGCACTGGATGAACGCGGCGATGGCCCCGAGTTCCTCCGTCGTGGACACGCCGTCGCAGGCGCGCACCTCGATCGTCCCCCACCGCGGCGACGGGCGGATGTCCCAGCGCACCTCGGTCACATCCTCGATCACCCCGGTGGCGGTCATATCGGCCACGTAACGCTCCCAGGCCTCCCAATCCTCCAGGATCCACGGCAGGCCGGCGGTGGGCAGCTGCTGGAACATGAGGGCCCGGTTGGAGGCGTAGCCGGTGTTCACGCCGGCCCAGAACGGGCTTGACGCGGACAGGGCCTGCAGGTGCGGCAGGTAGCCGAGCAGGCCGTTCAGGATGGGGATGACCTTGGCCTTGTCCTCAATCCCGATGTGCACGTGGATGCCCCAGATCATCATGTTGCGGCCCCACCACTGGGTGCGGTCGATCAACCGGTGGTAGCGGGCGTTGTCCGTGACCTCTTGGTCGAACCACTGGCTGAACGGATGCGAACCACTGCAGATGAGTTCGACGCCCCTCGGATCCGTGATCGTCCGCACCTCGGCCACCTGGGCGGCCACATCCGCGACGGCGCCCGCAACCGTTCGGTGCACCCCCGATACGAGTTCCACCGTGTTCAGGAGCAATTCCCCGGTAATGCTCGGATGTGGCGTGCCGTCGGGCGCGGCCAGAGCGGTCAGGACTTCTTCGGCCAGGCAGACCAGGTCGCCGGTGTCGCGGTCGACAAGGGCGAGTTCCCACTCGATGCCGATGGTTGACCGCTCCGACCGGGCAAATTCGATCCCCATGCGCGGTCCTTCCGATCCTGGTGCACCCGTGCGGGTCTGGTTGTGTGCCAATCCTGACACCGATTGGCGAGCCGGCGCCACAGCCGGCGCCACAGGCCCCGTTCCAGGCCCCGCTCCGACTTCCGCCCCAGCGGACGATTATCACAAAGCCGTCGATGTCTGGCAGAATGATTAGTCGAGTTCTCTTGCGTCCGACCCTCTACTCAGGCGCAGGAAAAAACCTTATTGAGCTTGTGCCGAGTGTGCCCCCACGCTCACGGCCCTCAGTTCGCCAAAAATCAAATACACAGGAGAATTGTGGCTGTCAAAATTCGTTTGAAGCGCATGGGCAAGATCCGTGCACCGTACTACCGCATCGTCGTTGCCGACGCGCGCACCAAGCGCGATGGTCGTGTCATCGAAGAGATCGGCATCTACCACCCCACGCAGGAGCCCTCCGTCATCGAGGTCAAGTCCGAGCGTGCGCTGTACTGGCTGGGCGTTGGCGCACAGCCGACCGAGCAGGTTGAGGCTCTCCTCAAGCTGACCGGCGACTGGGGCACCTTCAAGGGCGACAAGAACGCCGTCAGCACCGTGAAGTTCAAGGAGCCGAAGGTTCCTTTCGTCGCTGACGAGAAGAAGAAGCCGGTTCTGAAGCCGAAGGCTGACAAGCCTGTGGCGAAGGAAGAGGCGCCCAAGGAGACTGAGGCTGCCGCAGAGGCAACCGAAGAGGACAAGGCGTAATTTTGCTCGCTCCCGCGCTCGAGCACCTCGTCAAGGGGATCGTCGATCACCCGGACGATGTGCATGTTGTCGCCCAGACGTCCCCTCGAGGCGAGGTGCTCGAGGTTCGTGTGAACCCCGAGGACCTCGGCCGCGTGATCGGTCGATCCGGGCGCACCGCCAAGGCGCTGCGCACCCTCGTGGCCGCGCTGGCCGATGGCCGGCGCGTGCGCGTTGACGTCGTCGACACCGATTTCTGAACTGGTGAATGAGTAGTTGGATATGAGTTCGGTGAACGACAGCACGACTCCGCGCAGGCAATTGCGGGTGGGGCGCCTCACCAAGGCGCACGGCCTCAAGGGAGCGATCAAGCTGGAATTGTTCACGGATGACCCGGGACGTCGTTTCGTCCCGGGTGCCGTGTTCACCCTGCAGGTGCCCACGGGTTCGCCCTGGCACGGCAAGAAAATCGAGCTCGTCGAGCTCCGCTGGTACAACCAGCACGCGGTGGGCTTTTTCAAGGATGTCCCCGACCGCGAAGCCGCCGAAGCCCTCGCCAAGGCGATCCTCTGGATCGATCAGGACGACGCGGAGCAGTCCGGCGAAGAAGACGCCTGGTACGATCACCAATTGATCGGCCTCGCTGTCGTACGCGACGAAGTGAAGATCGGTACCATCGCGCGGCTGGAGCATCTCCCCGCGCAGGACCTCTTGATCGTGAAGACCCCTGCCGGCGAGGTCATGATCCCGTTCGTGAAGGCGATCGTGCCGTCGGTCGACATCAAGTCCGGCATCGTGACCATCACCCCGCCTCCCGGCCTGCTCGAAGAGCTCCCGGAGGAACCGGACGACGACGACGCCGACGCCGCTGGCAACAACACCGCAGCCACGGCTGCCCCCGAGACCGAATCAGAATCCCAGGCCGAAGTCGACGGAGTCCCCGGCCAGAGCTGAAGCACCCCTCTGGGGAGAGGCGCGCCGCGCCCGACCGGCTCCCCACCTCGTCACGACGCGGCAGACCCTTTTCAAGGAGTACCGTCGCATGTCGTACGTCAAACCGAACCAACTCATCGATGACATTATTCAATCCGGTCTCCGTAAAACGAGACTGACATTAGGTCAAATGGCCGTGCGGGGTGTGCTCGCCGGGGCCATCCTCGGAGCGGCCACGACAGTCGCATTAACCGCCGCAGCCCAGACCGGCCTGCCGATCGTCGGGGCCGTGCTCTTCCCCGTCGGCTTCGCGGTGATCCTCCTGCTCGATCTCGAACTGGTCACCGGTAGCTTCGCCCTTATCCCGCTCGCAATCATGGAGGGGCGCGCGACCCTCGCTCGGGGGCTGCGGAACTTCTTCGTGGTGATCCTCGCCCACCTCGTGGGAGCCGTTCTCTACGCCGTCCTCTACACCACGTCTATCACCTACCTCGGCACGGACATGTCCGACCCGATGGTCCAGGCACTGATCAATCTGGCCGAGCACAAGGTGCTGCCCTATGAGGCGGTCGGCGCCGGCGGCATCCTCGTCGTGGTGATCAAAGCCATGCTGTGCAATTGGATGGTGGCTATCGGCACCATCATGTTCTACACGTCGAAGTCAACGGGTGGCAAGATCGTTGCGATGTGGCTTCCGGTGACCATCTTCTTCAGCCTCGGACTCGAACACGCGGTCGTCAACATGTTCGCCATTCCGGCCGGCATCATGGTCGGTGCGGACGTCACGATCGGCGAGTGGTGGGTCTGGAACCAGGCACCGGTGCTCGTCGGCAACTTCCTGGGCGCCATCCTGTTCACCGCATTGCCGGTCTATTTCTCGCACCGAACGCGCGTGAACCGGGTCAAGGAACCCCTCGCAGCACCGGTTTCCGTGCCTGCCGAGTCCGTGCTCGATCGATCGTAGACTTCTCCCGTGCGTATCGACATCATCACGATCTTTCCGGAGTTCTTCTCCGTCCTCGACGTCTCCCTGGTCGGCAAGGCCCGGCAATCGGGGCTGATCGACCTCCGGGTGCACAATCTGCGCGACCACACCCACGACCGGCACCACTCCGTCGACGACACGCCCTACGGCGGCGGCGCCGGCATGGTGATGAAGCCGGAGCCCTGGGGTGATGCTATCGACGACATCCTCACCCATGTGTACCCGGTCGCCGATCTGACGGATGCGCCCGATCTGCCCACGGCGACGGATGCCGGTCCGCTCCTGATCTTCCCATCACCGGCCGGTGAGCTGTTCACGCAGGCCATGGCCCGAAAGCTGGCCGAAGAGCCCAACCTCATCTTCGGCTGCGGTCGCTACGAGGGAATCGACCAGCGGGTCTTCGACCACTTCGCCGAGGCGGGCCGGGTGCGCCTGGTCAGTCTGGGCGACTACGTGCTCAATGGGGGAGAGGTGGCCGTGATGGCCATGATCGAGGCCGTCGGCCGCCTGATCCCCGGGGTCGTCGGCAACCCGGAAAGCCTCGTCGAGGAGTCCCACGAGGACGGCCTCCTCGAATACCCGAGCTATACGAAGCCCGCAGCCTGGCGCGGCCGTGACGTTCCGCCGGTGTTGCTGAGCGGCAACCACGGCGCCATCGCCGCCTGGCGACGCGAGCAACAGCTCGAGCGAACGGCCCGGGTGCGCCCCGACCTTCTGCCGCCAGCGAACTGAGCTCGCCCGCGCGGGCCGTCCGGGTAGTCTGATCTCGTGTTCGTACGCAGGGTCTTCTACTACTGGCAGTTCATCGCCGTGCTCGTGCTGCCGGCCTGGCTCCTGGTCGGCGCCTCCGTCTACGGAAGCGGCGGCTGGGACGTGGTCGGCAGCTTCTTCACCGGCCTCGTGGTCGGGGTGAGCCTCCTCGCCGTGAGCCTGATCTTCTTCGCCCGTTCCGAGGTGCGCAGCACCCGCACGGTGTCGTGGGCGGACGTGGGCGTCCTCACGCTCTGGCATGGATTGATCGTGGCCATGGGCTTCACCTACGGCGTCGCACCGGGGCTCGCCGCACTGGTAATCCTGGTCGGGCTCGGCGCGTTCTGGTTCGCGATCTGGGAGCTTGTCGATGCGGCCCGCCGCAGTATGCGGGCCATGATGCTCCTGGTCGAGGAGACCGCGCGGGGCCCTATGGTCCCGCCGACCATGCCGCCCACCCTCCCGCCGACCGACGGATTCATCCCCACGCGGGATCCGAGCGTCATCATCGTCCCCGAGCAGCTGCTCCAGCCGCACGAGGACCCTCCCGGCGGGAACAACTCCGGAACGTCGCCGGGGACCTGACCCGCTAGGCCCGGCTTTTGCGGGAACGATGCGTTTCGTGACATAATCATCGTTTGTGCCGTGGCAAGCCTCTGCCACAGGGGAGCTGCAACGTATCGGCACGCATCACACTCATTCATTTGCTGATTCGCGCGCCCGGCGTGACGCATCGCATAAGCCGTAGTCGTCCTGTGGCGGATACAGAGAGCGAACAATATGCATATTCTCGACCAGGTGGATGCCCCATCCCTCCGCAAGGACATCCCGGCGTTCCGCGCCGGCGACACCGTCAAGGTCCACGTCAACATCGTTGAGGGCGCTCGCTCTCGTGTTCAGGTCTTCCAGGGAGTCGTCATCGGACGCTCCGGCGAAGGCGTGCGCGAAACGTTCTGTGTTCGCAAGGTCAGCTTCCAGGTCGGCGTCGAGCGTACCTTCCCGGTGCACTCCCCGGTGATCGACCACATCGAGGTCATCACCCGTGGTGACGTGCGTCGCGCGAAGCTGTACTACCTGCGCAACCTGCGTGGCAAGAAGGCCAAGATCAAAGAGAAGCGCGACTGATACCCGTCGCAGTCGACTCTCAGCTTTAGCTGGATTCCCCCTGAGCTCCTCACCCGTACACTGGGTCAGGAGCTCAGGCGGTTTAATGACAGACAATTCTCTGCCCACGCGATCCAATCGCCTGGGAACAGAAACGAAGCGCAAGAAGCGCGGCGTTGCACTCTTTATTCGTGACCTTCTGGTCATCTTCGTGGTGGCACTGCTCATTTCGTTCTTGATCAAGACGTTCCTGGTTCGCTCGTTCTACATTCCCTCCGGGTCGATGGAAACCACGCTCCTGGTCAACGACCGCATCATCGTGAACCAGCTGGAACCGAAGTTGATCCCGATTGAGCGCGGCGACGTCGTCGTCTTCCGGGATCCGGGCGGCTGGTTGCTGCCGCAGGAGGCCCTCGAGCGGAACCCCGTCATCGCCACCGTGGACTGGGTGATGGCCGCGGTGGGTCTGTCGGCGCCGGACAGCAACGACCACCTCATCAAGCGCGTCATCGGGCTGCCCGGCGACCACGTCACTTGCTGCAACCCGCTCGGACAGATGAGCGTCAACGACGTGCCGCTCTCCGAACCCTTCGTGTCGCTGCCGGCCGGGGAGACGAACGTCTCGCAGGACGACTTCGACGTCGTCGTTCCGGACGGGTCGCTCTGGGTGATGGGCGACAACCGCTACAACTCCAAGGACTCCCGCTACAACACCGAGACCCCCGGCAAGGGGTTCGTTCCCATCGACAACGTCGTCGGGCGCGCACTCGTGATCAGCTGGCCGACCGCGCGGTGGTCGTGGCTCGACGACTACTCGGAGGTCTTCCAGGGTATTCCCGCGGAGACGAGGTAGGTGGCGGTCGTGGACCCGACCCTCGACGTCGAACGGGCGCTGCTGGCCGGTGGGGCCACGTGCGTGATCGGGGTCGACGAAGTGGGCCGAGGTGCCCTCGCCGGGCCGGTCGGCGTTGGTGTGGCCGTCGTCAACTCCTCCGCCCTGGCCTTCCCTGCCGGATTGCGGGACTCCAAGATGCTCAGTGAGCCGCGGCGCCGGCTCCTCGCGCCGCTGGCGGCGGCCTGGGCGTCGCACTCCGCGGTCGGGCTCGCATCGCCGTTGGAAGTCGACCGGTTGGGCATAATCGCCGCGCTCGGCCTGGCCGGCAAGCGGGCACTGGCGCAACTGTTCGCCGCCGGGGTCGACATCACCGGTGCCGTGGTGCTGCTGGACGGCAACGACGACTGGCTGAACCGGGCGTTGAGCACCCCGCTCAACGTGGTGACCCGCGTGCGGGCCGACCAGGACTGCGCGTCGGTGGCCGCGGCATCCGTGATTGCGAAGGTGCACCGCGACGCGCTGATGATCGAGGCGGATGCCGCGACGCCGGGCTACGAGTGGGCCGGCAACAAGGGCTACGGCAGCCCTGCCCATATGGCGGCAATCACCCTGCTCGGCCCTGCCCTGCTGCACCGCAAATCCTGGCTGAAGATCACAGCGTAGGATTGAATAACCATGGAAGAAGATGAGTTCGAGGACTACGACCGCGAGGTCGAGTTGGCCCTGTACCGCGAGTACCGAGACGTTGTGGGGCAGTTTCAGTACGTCGTCGAGACCGAACGGCGCTTCTATCTCGCGAACGAGGTCGATTTGGTGCGCCGTGACACGGAGCACGACTTCTACTTCGAGTTGACCATGAAGGATGTCTGGGTCTGGGACGTCTACCGTTCCGACCGGTTCGTGAAGTCGGTGCGGGTGCTGACCTTCAAAGACGTCAACGTCGAGGAACTCGCGTCCAAGGAGTTCGAACTGCCGAAGGAACTCGCCCTCGACGAGTAGCACAACGAATACTCAGGCCGGAGGGCCTGCACACTCGGCGCAACGATGCGGTCGAGAACGAAGGGTATGTCTTTTGCTTCAGGAATCTGATCGCGCTCGGGCCACGTGGATCAACCGGGAAGCACTCGCTGAAGCGATGATCCCCCTGATCGGTCGGTTGTACCGGGAGAACCACGTCGTCACCAGCGTGCACGGCCGAGGCCTGGTGAACCAGTCGGTGATCGGCCTGCTCAAGGCGCACCGCTTCGCCCGGCACATCGACGACGTGGAGTTGCCCCCGGAGGAGACCCTGCCGCTGCTGCAGGTGCTCAGCACGCTGCGGCTCGGGACCGCGTCCATCGACCTCGGCCGGCTGGCCATGGCCTTCAAGCTGGAGGGTTCCGGGCGTGGCCTCGCGGAGTTCGTCCGCGCCGAGCTCGCGGACGTCGTCGACCGCCAGGGTGACGCCGTCAGCGCCGGCACGGATGTCGTGCTCTACGGTTTCGGCCGGATCGGCCGTCTCCTGGCGCGCATCCTGATCGACCACGCCGGCGGGGGGCAGGGACTCCGCCTGCGGGCCATCGTGGTGCGCCGCGGCTCCAACAACGACATCGTCAAGCGGGCGAGCCTGCTGCGCCGCGACTCGGTGCACGGTCCCTTCGAGGGCACCATCACCGTCGACCCGGTGAACAACACCATCCTCGCCAACGGCACGCTGATCCAGGTCATCTACTCGAACGACCCGGCCACGGTCGACTACACCCGGTACGGCATCCAGAACGCCGTCGTGGTCGACAACACGGGGCGCTGGCGCGACGCCGACGGACTGAGCCAGCACCTGGCCTGCCCGGGTGTCGCCCGGGTGCTGCTCACCGCACCGGGCAAGGGCGCGCTGAAGAACATCGTGCACGGCATCAACCATGACGCCATCACCGCGGACGACACCATCATCACCGCGGCATCCTGCACCACCAACGCGATCACGCCCGTGCTCAAGGCCGTGAACGACCGCTTCGGCATCCGGGACGGCCACGTGGAGACGGTGCACTCGTTCACCAACGACCAGAACCTGATCGACAACTTCCACTCGGGCGACCGCCGCGGGCGCAGCGCCGCCCTGAACATGGTGCTCACCGAGACCGGGGCGGCGAAGGCCGTCGCCAAGGCGCTGCCCGAGCTGGCCGGCAAGCTGACCGGCAACGCCATCCGGGTGCCCACGCCCGACGTGTCGATGGCGATCCTCAACCTCACCCTTGAGCAGGGCACCACCAAGGACGAGCTCAACACCTACCTGCGCACCATGTCGTTGCACTCCGAACTGCACAAGCAGATCGACTACATCGACTCACCCGAGGTGGTCTCCAGCGACTTCCTCGGCTCCAAGCGGGCCGGTATCGTCGATGGCCTCGCCACCATCTGCACCGACACGAAGGCCGTGCTGTACGTCTGGTACGACAACGAATACGGCTACAGCTGCCAGGTCATCCGGGTGCTGGAGGAGATGGCGGGCGTGCATCCGCCGGCCTTCCCGAAGGTGCTGGTCGAGCCAGCGGCCTTGGTCTTAGCCGCCGAGGTCTGAGCCGCCGAGGTGCGAGGCGCCGAGGTCTGAGGCGCCGAGCGGGGTTGATCCGAGACCGGGTCAGCGCGGCCGGGGTTCGCAGATCACGACCGGGATGTCCCGGCCGGTCTTCTGCTGGTAGCCGTCGTAGCCGCGGTAGGCCGCCACGATCTGCGGCCAGAGTTCGGCCTTCTCCGCGGGGGAGGCGGTGCGCGCCCTCAACTTCAGGGTGGTGCCGTGCACGGTCAGCTCGACGTCGGGGTTCGCCACGAGGTTGAGGTACCACTGCGGGTGGCGGTCGTCGCCGCCCTTCGAGGCGATCAGCACGAAGCGCTGGTGCCCGTGCACGGGAGCGGTGAGCATGGTCGTGCGGCGCTTGCCGCTGGAGCGGCCGATCGTGTGCAGCTCTACCGCCGGCATCGACCCGAACGAGGCCAGCAGGCGCCCGCCGGAGGCCGTCAGCACCGCACGGTGCAGCGCGCTCATCGTCTTCATCTGCAGATCCGTCAGTCGATTACGCAGTTCCATGCCTCCAGCCTACGAGGTGCCGCAAGCGGGTGACGGATGTCCCCGTCGCCGTCCCCGCTACAGCGGCAGCGCCCCGGCGATGTCCGCTAGCACGGCCTCCAGGTTGACGTCCCACGTCTCCAGCAGTGCGAACAGCAGGCCGTAGCCCGCATAGGCGGTGACCGGGATGAGCAGTAGCCACTCGCGCAGCGAGCCGGCGTTGCCCAGCACCGGCACGGACCAGTAGCCGCCCGACGACCACATCTGCTCGAGCACCGGCACCCGGCGCCACCATCTGGGCGGTTTCGGGATCCACGGCCAGAACAGGGGAAGCCCGCCGGTGGTGAGCAGGTCGCCCAGCAGGTGCACGCCATAGCCCAGCGTGAAGCAGACCACGAACCACGACTGCTGCTCGGGGGCGAAGACCGCGATGAAGGCCGCCACGGCGAAGCCGATCACCCACGCCAGCCCCCACGACCCCCTCGAGAGGCCCAGTACCTTGGCCGCGAAGGCGATCGCCGCGGCGCTCATCAGGGCCGGGCCGACGCGCACGGGCTCCGTCGCCCAGACCGGCTCCCAGAGCACGAGCCCGATCACGCTGGCGAGCAGCCACGCCGAGGCGAGGCCGAGCAGGCTGTGCAGGCCGTGGCGGTGCCCGCCGGACGCCCGGGAGATCCCCGTGGTAACCAGCCGGCCCAGGAACGGGACGGACTGGGAGACGGTGGCCGAGGTGTGGTCGGCGTCGGCGAGGAGGGCCGCCCCGGCGCAGAGCAGGGAGCCGGCGACCGTGCCGACGGGCGTCACGGGGAAGAGCCCGAGACCGTGCCCCGCGGTCGCCGTGACGGCGATCCAGGCGGCGGCCCCGGTCATGGCATGGTGTGCACCCATCATGAGAGGGGGTCCTAACTGGTTCAGGCCGTCGGGGGCATGCCGAGCCTCGACTGGGCCGATTCAACTGTAGGTGGATTCCGTTCCCCGCCCGTGCCGGCCGGCACTAGCGTGGTGGCATGAACACACCTGTTCCGTCCGCGCCCGCGCCCGGCGCATCATCCGTCGCATCCTTCGCAGCGTCGGTCGCGGCGTCGGTTGTGATGGAGCAGGCGCTCACCCTGGTCCCACTGATCGACGGTCACAACGACTGGGCATGGGAGTGCCGGCAGAGCCGGGACTCCTCCGTGGAGGGGCTCGAGGGCGGTCTGGTCACCGACACCGACATCAAGCGGCTCCGCGCCGGGCGGGTCGGAGCGCAGTTCTGGTCGGTCTACGTGAGCGACGACCACCACGGCGCCGACGCCGTGCAGGGCACGCTCGAGCAGATCGATTGGGTCTACCGGCTCGCCGCGCGCTACCCCGACGACTTCGGCATCGCGCGGAGCGCCGCCGACGTGGAGACCGCCCGCGCGGCCGGGCGCATCGCCTCGCTGCTCGGTGCCGAGGGCGGGCACAGCCTCAACGACTCCCCGGCCGTGCTGCGCATGTTCGCCAGGCTCGGCGTGCGCTACCTCACCCTCACTCACGCGCACAACACGTCCTGGGCCGATTCAGGCACCGACGCACCCGAGCACGGCGGTCTCACGGCCCGCGGCGTCGACTACGTGCGCGAACTGAACCGGCTGGGCATGCTGGTCGACCTCTCGCATGTCTCCCCGGCCACCGCGCATGCGGCGCTCGACGCCTCCGACTCGCCCGTCATCTTCAGCCACAGTTCCTGCCGGGCCCTCAGCGACCATCCGCGCAATGTGCCCGACGGCGTGCTTCGGCGCCTGGCCGCCAACGGTGGGGTGCTGATGCTCACTTTCGTGCCCCAGTTCCTGTCCGAGGACTACTCGGCTTGGTTCGAGGGTGAGCGAACCGGACCGGCCCCCGTGGTGACGCTGACGGATGTCGCCGACCACGTCGAGCACGCCCGCCGCGTTGCCGGGGTGGACCACATCGGCCTCGGCGGCGACTTCGACGGCACCGACGAGTTCCCCGCCGGCCTCGAGGGCGTCGACGGCTACCCCGCGCTGCTGGGTGAGCTGGCCCGGCGCGACTGGCCGGCCGCCGACCTCGCCGCCCTGGCCGGCGCCAACGTGCTGCGGGTGCTGCGCGAGACGGATGCCGCGTTCGCGGCGGCCGGACACGCGGCATCCGGTGCCTCGGTGCCCCGGTTGGTGCGCTGAGCATGCCGGGCGCGCGCGTGCGACCAACCCGGACGTCGACCCGCTCCGAATCAGTGTCATGACTCCCGCCCGACGTCCCGCCGTCATCCTTTGGATCGCCGCCGTGCTGCTCGCGGGGGCGGCGGTCAGCACCGTTCTCGCCCTGGGCGGCGTTCTGAGCCGTGGTCCGGGCGAGGCCGACCCGGGCTCCGCGGCTCGCGCCCCGGGTGAGACCGTGGTCGCCTTCTACGGCGACTCCTACACGCGCGGCACCGGCGCGACGGCCACGGACAGTCGCTGGTCGACCATCGTCTCCGCCGAGCGCGGCTGGACCGAGGTCAACCCGAGCCGCAACGGCCTCGGCTTCGTGAACCAGCGGCGGGCGGGCGACGACCTGGTCGACCAGATCATCGCCGCCCGGCCCGACATCGTGATCAGCACCATGGGGCTCAACGACAATTTCTCGATGCCGTCCCGCGCCGACGAGATCGAGGCGGCGATCATCAGCGACTTCGAGACGATCCGGGTGGCCCTGCCCGAGGCTCGGCTCATCGTCGTGGAGCCGTTCTGGTACACCGAGGAGCGTCCGGACTCGGTGGACCAGATCATCGGCTGGGTGCAGGCGGCCGCGCGCGCCGCAGACGCCGACTACATTCCCGGGGCCTCGCACTGGCTCGACGGGCACCCCGAGTGGATGGCCGACGACGGCCTCCACCCCAACGACGCCGGCTATGCGTCCCTCGCCGGGCGAATGGATGCGGAGCTCGCCAAACTGGGGCTGTAGCCGTTCTTCCCCCGGAGGTCATCCCGCGCGATCGGTTGCCTCGCTCCCGGACTGCCGAACCTGCCTCGCTCCCGGACTGCCGTACCTGCCTCGCTCCCGGACTGCCGTACCTGCCTCGCTCCCGGACTGCCGAACCTGCCGCACCGCGTGGACGCCGGTTCGGCCGAGGCGGGGCACCGCGCCCGGCGTCGAACCAATTCGACGGAGATTTTGGTTCAGAACCGCTTTTTCGGCCGATTCGGGGTCGATTCCGGCAAAATCTCCGTCGAATTCGTTGGTGCGAGGGCTGCTGAAGGGCCGCGGACGCCCCAATCGGCGACCCTGATCGCGGAAAGACTGGGTCGGGCCATTCCTTCGCGCTGAACCGAAAAGTTCGAGGGGTGCGAGCTGCGTCGCACCCCGCACCGTCGTCGGTTCGCGTGGGACGGAACTGCCGAGCTCGGCGGGGGGCTGGTCCTCCCCAAAGGGCGACGCGGCGCCGACCGCACAGTCTTCCGTCATAGCGAGTGCCGGGCGTGCCGGCCCGCCACGCTGGGGGCGGAGGTGCTCGTGGCACGCAAAGACGAACTGGGCAGGCAGGGCGAGGAGTGCGCCGCGGTCTTCCTCGCCGACGCCGGCTACCGGGTGGTGGAGCGCAACTGGCGCTGCGGTCAGGGTGAGATCGACCTGGTCGCCGAGATCGGGGGAGAGATCGTCTTCGTCGAGGTGAAGACGCGCTCGGGAACCCGCTTCGGGCATCCGTTCGAGGCCATCACGGTCGCCAAACTCGGCCGGCTGCGTCGTCTCGCGGCGGCCTGGTGCGAGCAGGCGGATGCCCGGCCCGCGCGCATCCGCGTCGATGCGATCGCCGTGATCATCCGCCCCGGCACCGAACCCGTGATCGAGCACCTGACGGGGGTGTTCTGATGGGGCTCGCCCGCACGCATGCGGTGGCCCTCGTTGGGCTGACCGGGGCGCTGGTCGAGGTGGAGGCGGACATCTCCGGGCAGCTGCCGGGCATCATCCTGATCGGGCTGCCCGATGCGGCCCTGTCGGAGGCGACCGAGCGCGTGCGCGCGGCGGCCAAGAACTCCGGCTGCCCGCTCACCCGCAACAAACTCACCGTCAACCTCTCCCCGGCGTCGCTGCCGAAGCACGGATCGGGCTTCGACCTCGCGATCGCGCTGGCCTGCCTCGGGGCCGACCAGATGGTCTCGGCAGGGTCGGTTGGCCGGGTGGTGCACATCGGCGAGCTGGCCCTCGACGGGCGGCTGCGGCCGACGCCGGGCATGCTGCCGGCCGTGATCGCGGCCTCCCGGCTCGGCCACGGTACGGTGATGGTGCCGGCCGGCAATGTGGAGGAAGCGTCCCTCGTGCCGGGCGTGCGGGTGATCGGCGTCGCCTCCCTGAGGGACGCCGCCATCTGGCACGGCGCCACGCTCGCCCCGATCCCGGTCGACCCCATCCTGGTTCCCCGTGACGCCGCGGCAGAAGCGGCCGAACCCGACCTGGCCGACATCATCGGCAATGACGATGCGATCCTGGCGATGCAGATCGCGGCGGCCGGCGGGCACCACGTGTTCATGGTGGGGCCGCCCGGCGCCGGCAAGACCATGCTGGCGGCCCGGCTGCCGGGTCTGCTACCCGACCTCGACCCGGAGGCCTCCCTAGAGGTCAGTTCCCTGCGGTCGCTCAGCGGCCGCGCCGTCGGGCACGCCCTGATCACCCGTCCGCCGCTCGAGGCCCCACACCACACAGTCACGGCTGCGGCCATGGTCGGCGGCGGCAGCGGGCAGATCCGGCCCGGTGCCGCCGCGCGCGCCTCGCACGGGGTGCTCTTCCTCGATGAGTCGACAAATCAGAAAATTACCCATGTGCATTAAAAGTGCATCTAAGTATTGAATGTGATATCTATTGTCACAACGGCAATATCAGTGATGTTCCGCAGTTTGTTGAGTGGCGGTGATTGAGCGTTCTAGCTCTCCTCCACAAGTCAGGCAGAATTTAGCGTCGACCAGCGGTCACGCGCCATCCAATTCACTGACCGTTAGGAGTTGCCATGGACATTTTGTTCCGTGACATTACCGGAGCCGATCGAGGCT
This sequence comes from Cryobacterium sp. TMT3-29-2, assembly GCF_004564305.1. NCBI lineage: Bacteria > Bacillati > Actinomycetota > Actinomycetes > Micrococcales > Microbacteriaceae > Cryobacterium > Cryobacterium sp. TMT3-29-2. The sequence goes on along the minus strand of NZ_SOGK01000040.1, from coordinate 1,067 downwards.
TCAACGTCGGGAGCGACATCCTCTCGACAACGGCTGACGGCGTTTCGCTTCAGTCGATCTGGGAAGAATTCCAAGCTGCCATGTCTGCGTGGAACGCGGGCCGCAGCGCATTCGCCGCACTGTTCACTTTCAACACGACCGACTCGTTCGACCTTGTGCCGCTCGACGGTGGCCGCATTGACCTGGAACTGGCATCGGAGTTCGGCGTGCCGGTTTCGGGTCGCGTTTCTCCAAACTACGGTCGCGTCGGTTACTACCTGGAGTGGTACGACACGGCGGGCAGGTTCACCTACAAGTTCCTTCGCGACGCCAGTGCAGCGCAGGTTACGGCCGTGCAGGTTGCCGCGCAGGAGGCTGACAACCGCCTTATCTTCAAGTCGATCATGTCGGCAATCACGACGCCGACTGGTGGCTCGTTCGGTTCACGCGCAGAGAATGAGTCAGGCCAAACGATCTACTCGCTTTATGCCGGTGCCGCTGACGACAAGCCGCCGATGGCACCTGATGGAACAGCCTTTGTCGCCGGTCACACGCACTTCCTTGTGTCAGGTGCCGCCATCGTCGATTCTGGTGACCTTGACGACCTGCGAACGAAGCTGACCGAGCACGGTCGGGGTCTGAAATCTGCGGGCGAGCGAATCGTGATCCTTGTCAACAAGCAGGAGGGCGCAGTCATTCGCACCTTCCGTGAAGCGACTGGTTCCAGCTTCGACTTCATCGCGACGGCGGACGAGCCTGCGTACCTCACTGCTCTTACGCTGGTTGGTTCGCGCCCGCCGTCGACCTTCAACGGTCTAGACGTCCTCGGCTCCTACGGAGACTCGCTGATCGTCCAAGACTCGCTTGCGAAAGCGGGCTACATGATCGCCGTCGCAGTTGGCGGTGCCAACGTACTTGGCTTCCGGGAGCACCCGGTTGCTAGCAACCGTGGCTTCCGTCTGGTGCAGGACAAGAACATGTGGCCTTGACCCCGGAGAGTGGACACGGGTTAAGCGGCGAGTTGGATCTCTGCGGCCTGTGACGAGTATTGCATCTCGAAGTCCACTGGCGTGACGTGCCCGATCGAG
>NZ_SOGK01000045.1:0-16239 GCF_004564305.1 Cryobacterium sp. TMT3-29-2 | reverse complement strand
CCCTGCTGGTGCCCCTCGGCACCCCGGCCGCGGCGGCCACCCCGGCAGCCGCCCCCGTCGTGCCGCTTGGCGCCCCGGCGCCGGCAACCCCTCCCGCGTCGCTGGCCGGCCAGGTGTCCCGGCCCCTGTTCACCCTGGTGGGCGCTGCCAATGGCGACCACGTGATGACCATCAGCGTGAGCCCCGACACTCTCGGTCCGGTCACCGTGCAGGCGCACGTGCGCGGCGAGAACCTCCGGGTCGAGCTGTTCGCGCCCACCGATCTGGCCCGCGAGGCGCTCCGGGCCATCCTGCCCGACCTGCGCCGGGACCTCTCCGGCGGCGGCCTGAACGCCCAGCTCACCCTGTCCGCCGATGCCCGCGCGTCGGACCCCTCGGCCTCCCGGCAGAGCGGGCCCGACGCCCGCCCGGATCGACCGGCCGGTGACGACAGGGTCACCCGGGGCGATCCGGCCGCTCACACCGTCGCCGACCCTCGTTCGTCTTCCCTGCGTGCTGCCGGTTCGCACACCATCGACGTTCTCGCCTGAGCTGCCGGCGCCACAGACAGCACGACCACAGACCTCACCGCCGCAGACCCCACCACCCCAGAAGAGAGACCCATTGACCATCGACGCAGTGGCAGCAGCCGCCCCGGCCGGGATGTACTCGACCACTCCCGTGCGTGCCCCGAAACAGACCCTGGACTCCGAGGCGTTCATGTCGCTGCTGGTGACCCAGCTGCGCAATCAGGACCCCAGCTCGCCCATGGACACCAACCAGATGATCTCGCAGACCACGCAGCTGGCCATGATGGAGAAGCTGGCGGCGCTGTCGACAACGGCTGACGAGAACTTCTCCCTGCAGATGCGCGTGGCCGCCGCCGCCCTGGTCGGTCAGAACGTCACCTTCACCCAGGCCGACGGCACCGTGGGCACCGGCACCGCCTTGAGCGTCTCCTATGCCGGCGCCGTGCCTCAGGTCAGCATCGACGGAACCCTCGTGGCCCTCGACCTGGTTACCGGCGTCACCGCCGGGACCAGCGCCGGCACCGGCACCACACCCGGCCTCTCCGCGTAACCCGCACTCCTCATCCGTTCTCGCTCTCGCTTCTCACCGAAAGGCAGCACCCCATGCTTCGTTCCCTCTACTCCGGCATCTCCGGCCTCCGCTCGCACCAGACCATGCTCGACGTCACCGGCAACAACATCGCCAACGTCAACACCACCGCGTTCAAGGCGTCGGCCGTGCAGTTCCAGGACACTCTCTCGCAGCTGAAGCAGGGCGCGGGCGGGCCTCAGGAGCAGGTGGGCGGCACGAACCCGGCCCAGGTCGGGCTCGGCGTGCAGGTGGCCGGGATCGCCACGAACTTCTCTCAGGGCTCCGCGCAGTCCACCGGACGTGCCACCGATATCGCGATCTCCGGCGACGGGTTCTTCGTCACCCAGCTCGCCGGCGAGACGCTCTACAGCCGTGCGGGTGCCTTCGACTTCGACGCCGAGGGTCGCCTGGTCTCCCCGGACGGCGCGATCGTGCAGGGCTGGAACGGTGTCAACGGCCAGATCAACGAGGGTGGCCCCGTGGGCAACATCACCCTGCCGTTGCAGGCCATGGTCCCGGCGAAGGCGACCGGCGGCGCCACCCTGGTCGGCAACCTGCCGGCGGATGCGACGGTGGGCGCCGCCATCATGCGGGACGTCTCGGTCTACGACACGCTGGGCACCGCCCGCACTTTGTCGGTCACCTTCACCCGCTCGGCATCCGGCTGGGACGTCGCCGGTACCGACGGAGCCGGGACCGGCTCCACCGCTCTGACGTTGGACGCGCAGGGGGTGCTCACAGCAACCCGTCCGCTTGTTGTGAACGGCGTAGCAGTCAATTTGACCGCCCTCACCGGGCAGGCGGGCCTGACCACGGCCACGATCAGCGGCCAGGACGGCTCCACCGCAGGGTCCCTCCAATCCTTCACCCTCGGCAAGGACGGAACCCTGGTGGGCCTGTTCAGCAACGGCAGCCAGACATCCATCGCCCGGATCGCCCTCGCCACCTTCACCAACCCGGGCGGACTCGAGAAGGCCGGGTCCTCGGCCTACCGTGCCACCTTCAACTCGGGGATCGCTGCTCTGGGCGCCCCCGGCGACGGCGGCCTCGGCTCGCTCAGCGGCGGGACCCTCGAAATGTCCAACGTCGACCTGTCGCAGGAGTTCACGAACCTGATCGTCGCCCAGCGCGGCTTCCAGGCGAATGCGCGCATCATCACCACCTCTGACGAGGTGCTGCAGGAGCTCACCAACCTGAAGCGGTAACACCTCGGCGGATGACCAGCGTTGACGCGTGGTGCTACGGCAGATACCTGCGCGCCATACTGGAATGAAGAGTCGAATAGCTGAGGAGCAAAGATGCAAATCCTGGTCAACACCGACAACAACATCGCGGGCACGGACACGGTCGCCCAGGAGGTGGAGGCCACCGTCGAGACGGCTCTGGCCCGGTTCAGCTCCCGATTGACCCGGGTCGAGGTGCATCTGCGCGACGAGAGTGCCGGCCGGGCGACGACCGATGACATCCGTTGCCTGCTCGAAGTGCGGCCCGCCGGCGGCAATCCCCTCGCGGCGACCGACCACGCCTCGACGGTGGCCGGGGCCGTCGGCGGTGCGCTGCACAAGCTGGCCAGGGTGCTCGAGAGCGCGTTCGGTCGGATGGACGAGCACAAGGGCGCATCTTCGATGGGGGACGAGCAGACGCCCTGAACCGCCCGCCCGACCCGGTAAAGTTGGGCGTCCGCCTCGCCCGGGGCCCGAACCGCACCCGAGAGGACGGCCGCAGTGAGCCTGATCAGGCTGAACGACGTCAGCATCCGCTTCGAGAACAACCAGATCCTGCGGGAGGCCTTCTTCCGGCTCGAACCGGGCGACCGGGTGGGTCTGATCGGCCGCAACGGGTCGGGAAAGTCGACGATCCTCAAGCTGGTCCTCGGGCAGGTGAGCGCGGATGCCGGCACCGTCACCCTCGAGGCCGGAACCCGGGTGGGCTACTTCTCCCAGTTTTCCGAGCTGAACGGAGAATCCACGATCACCGAGGTTCTCGACGGGCTGTTCGCCCCGATCAAGGCCCTCGAGGCTGAACTCGCGTCGATCGACGCCCGGATCGCCGCGGACTCCTCGCAGAGCGACGAACTCGACCGGCTGATCCACCGCCAGGCCGAGCTGTTCGAAGACATGGACCGCCTCGACGGGTGGGACTACCCACGGCGCATCGACAGCGCGCTGACCACCCTCGGGTTCGATGAGGCCCACCGGGTCTGCGCCATCGACAAGCTGTCCGGCGGCTGGCGCAACCGGGCGGCGCTGGCGAAGATCCTGCTCGAGCAGCCCGATGTGCTGCTCCTGGACGAACCGACCAACTACCTCGACGTCGCCGGGGTCGAGTGGCTCGAGGCCTGGTTCCGCGGATTCCGCGGCGCGGCCGTCATCGTCTCGCACGACCGCCGGTTCCTCGACGGGGTCGTCACCCGCATCATCGAGGTCGAGAACTACCACCTGCACGAATACCCCGGCAACTTCGGCGAATACGTGGTGCAGAAGCAGTTCCGACTGAAGACCCTCGAACAGCAGTTCCTGCACGAGTCGGAACTGCTCGCGTTCGAGGCGGAGGGGATCAGCGACCGCCGCGAGGCAGCGAAGGCCGCCAGCCGCACCCTCGACAGCCAGCTTGCGCACATCAAGAAGACCCGCAGCCCGCGGCCCGTCGACACGATCATCACCGAGATCTACGGCGGCCTGCACGTGAAGGACTCACTCTGCCGGATCGAGTCGCTCAGCAAGTCCTTCGGCGAGAAGACCCTGTTCACCGATCTCACCTTCGAGATCCGGCGCGGCAACCGCATTGTGATCCTGGGCGCCAACGGCAGCGGCAAGACCACCCTGCTGCGGGTGTTGGCGGGGGAGGAGAAGGCCGATTTCGGAGAGGTGGCCTGGGCATCCGGTGCCGCCGTGGTCTCCTATAACCAGATGCTCGACGGCCTCGCCGACGACGACACCGTCAGTCACTCCGTGAACGCGATGCCGGGCAGCCTCGCGTTCACCGCGACCCGCAAGTCGGTCAACCGGTTCCTCGCCATGTTCCAATTCTCCGAGGCCGACCTCAAACAGAAGATCGGCAACCTCTCCGGCGGGCAGCGGGCCCGCGTCGCCATGGCGCAGTGCCTGCTGTCCGGGGCCGCCGTGCTGCTGCTCGACGAGCCGACCAACCACCTCGACATGGCCAGCACGCAGGTGATGGAACGAGCACTGATCCACTTCCCCGGCGCCGTCGTGGTGGTCAGCCACGACCGATTCTTCACCGACAAGATCGCCACCCGGCACCTGGTCTTCGGCGGCGACGCGGCCGCGCCCGGCGAGATCGTGGTGCGCGCGGCCTAACCAATTCGACGGAGATTTTCGCGACAGAGCGCGGTTTTCTCGTCTTTGAGTGCGTTTTGGGCAGAATCTCCGTCGAATCAGTTCGACGGAGATTCTGGCTCTCCACACTCTTCCGTGTGTGCCGCCCCGGCGGAGCCCGTGCGTGCGGCCAACTCAGGACATCCGGCGGCCGGGTTGACCGACCGCCGCGGACCTGTGCGGATGCAGACCGGATTTCCGGCTCGGCCAGACGGATCTCCTGAGTTGGCCACAATCGGCGACGAATGTACCGCAACGCTCGTGCGGTTCGGACCTCGACCTCTCGCTCCGTTCGACCCGAACCAATTCGACGGAGATTTTCGGGGAAGAGCGCGATATCCACGTGTTTCGAAGCGTTTTGTCCAGAATCTCCGTCGAATTCGTTCGAGGCGGAGGGCCTGCGTGCACTACGACGGTCAGGAAAGTCACACGTGCGGGCGACGCGACGGATGTGCCGGTGCGGCTGTCCAGGTCGGGCGCGGGGATCGTTCCGGCTCGCAGCTAACGCGTCCGGCCGGGCGGCCGACAGTGGGCCGTGACGGTTGCTGGAACCGTTCTGACCTCGGGATGGACACCATGATCGTTGTGACGCGGCTGAACGACAGCCAGTTCGCGATCAATCCCGACCTGATCGAACGCATCCACGCGAGCCCCGATACGACACTGGTCATGGTCGACGGCGCCAAGTTCATCGTCACGGAGACCCTGGACGACGTCATCGAGAAGATCGCCCGGTTCCGGGCCCACGTGATCTCGCTGGCCTACCTGACACCGGATGCCGACTACCGGCCCGGCATCCGTTCGCTTGAAATCGTCGACGGTCCGCACGCGATCGAGGAAATCATCGAACCGGGCAGCACGGTTCCCTCGCGCCCCAGGAGGATCTGATGGATCCGGCAACCCTGGTCGGCATCGCCATCGCCTTCGGCTCCCTCTTCGCGATGATCACCATCGAGGGCGGCCACATCCAGTCGATCCTTCTGCCGGCCCCGATGATCCTCGTCTTCGGCGCCACCATCGCGGTCGGCATCGCCGGCGGCACGATCAGGGACGCGCTCTCCGCGTTCAAGGCCGTACCCGGCGCCTTCATCGGCAAGACCACCCCGCCCCAACAGGTCATCGACCAGGTCGTCGGGCTCGCCGAGACGGCCCGTAGCTCCGGTCTGCTCGCCCTCGAACAGGAGGCGGACACCGTCGCCGACCCGTTCCTGCGCGGCGCCCTGCAGAATATCGCCGATGGCACGGACGGTGACGAACTGCGCATCCTGCTGGAAGACGAGCTCGCGACCGCCACCAAGCAGAGCCGCAACGCCGCCAAGTTCTTCACCACCCTCGGCGGCTACGCACCCACGGTGGGCATCATCGGAACCGTCGTCTCGCTCACGCACGTGCTCGAGAACCTCGACACTCCGTCCACCCTCGGCCCGATGATCGCCGCCGCTTTCGTCGCCACCTTGTGGGGACTGCTCACGGCCAACTTCCTCTGGCTGCCCATCGGCAGCCGACTCAAGCGCCTCAGTGATCTCGAGGTCGAACGGATGACCCTGCTCCTGGAGGGCGCGCTGGCCGTGCAGGCAGGCAGCCAGCCTCGGCTGCTCGGCGAGCGGCTGCGCGCCATGGTGCCCGCTCCGGCATCCGCCAAGGCAGGCAAGGCCGGCAAACCAGGCAAACCGGGCAAGGACGCCAAGGCGGACAAGTCTCTGCCGAAGGCAGCGTGAGCGGGCATGGCCGCGGCCGGAGCCGCGGGCGGGGCCTCGAGGAAGAGCACGTCGAGCACGTCGACGAGCGCTGGATGGCGTCCTATATGGACATGGTCACCGTGCTGATGTGCATGTTCATCGTGCTGTTCGCGATGTCCTCGGTCGACCAGGAGAAGTTCCTGCAGCTGAAGAACTCCCTCGCGACCGGGTTCGGAGTCACCGACGTCGGCAAGGTCGACACGGCCAAGGGCGTGGTCGTGACCGAGGACAAGGTCGCCCAGTCCGAGGTGACCGGGTTCACCGACATCGACCTCGCGGCGGCGGAGGTCAAGGACCTCACCTCGGTACGCGACGCCCTGCAGGCCGCAGTGGATGCCCAGGGCGTTGCTCAGCAGGTGCAGTTCACCATCGACGAGCGCGGCCTGGTCATCGGGCTGATCGGCTCCGAGGCCTTCTTCGAGCCCAACCTCGCCAACCTGAGCGGTCAGGCCGTTCAGGTCCTCGACGCCGTCGCGCCGATCCTCTCCGCCAACACCCGGGAGGTGAAGGTGGAGGGTCACGCCGACCGGCACGGCATCACCACCAACTTCCCCACCGACTGGGAGTTGTCTGCCGGGCGCGCGACCGCCGTGCTCCGTCGCCTGGTCGAGTTCGGCGGCGTGGGCCAGGAACGGATCTCCGCCGTGGGCTACGGCTCGGCCCGGCCGGTCGCGAAGGGCGCCGACCTGGCCGCCCAGGCTCAGAACCGGCGGGTCGACGTGGTGCTCCTCTCCAGCCAGCCGGAGGCGGTGCGCACCCTGATCCCCGACATCATCTCGGGGGTCACCGCCGCGGAGACGGAACCGGAGAAAGACCCGGGAACCACGAAGACCGCGGGAACCACGAAGTCCCCGGGAACCACGAAGACCTCGGGAACCGACGGTGCCGCAGACGCGGAGAAAGCTCACTGAGCTGCTAACCATCCGTTTGCTCTGACCGATAGTCCTCACCGTGACGGTCCAGGAACAAGCAGTGATCGGTGTGCCCGCTTCGACGGAGCGCACCGTCGAGGTGTACGACTTTCGTCGCCCGACAACGCTCGCACGCGAGCACTCCCGGGTGCTCGAACTCGCCTTCGAGACCTTCGCGCGCCAGTGGGGCACGCAGCTCACCGCCAAGGTGCGCGTCATGTCCCAGGTGAAATGCGACCACGTGATCATGCGCACCTACGACGAGTACGCGTCGTCGCTGCCTGCCACGACCGCCATGGTGCTCTGCCCGGTGATCGGCATCCCCGCGAAGGCAGTCGTGCAGTTCCCGACCTCCGCGGCCCTGTCCTGGGTGAGCCACATGCTGGGCGGAACAGCGGTCACCACGCCGCCGGAACGGGCGTTCACCCAGATCGAGCTGGCCCTGGTGCGGCGGCTCATGGACGACGCCCTCGAAGACCTGCGGTACTCGCTCGGCTCCGTGCTCGTGCACACGATCACCGTCGGCGGCATCCAGTACAACTCCCAGTTCGCGCAGGCCGCGGCGACCGCCGACCTGATGATCGTGGCCAGTTTCACGATGCGCATCGGCGACGCGTCCTGCGCCGCCACGGTCGCCCTCCCCGCGGAGGCGCTGCTGCCCCAGCTCGTCGAGTCGGCCCCGGAGGCTGGAGGCGACGACCCGGCCGACCTGCTGCGCGCCCAACTGGCCCAGGTGCCGGTGGATGTCTCCCTGCAGTTGGCGCCCGCCCTGGTACTACCGAGTGTCGTGCTGGGTCTCGCAGTCGGAGATGTGCTGCCCCTTCCGCACCCCCAGCACCGCCCGCTCGACGTGGTCGTCGACGGGCACACGCTCGCCCGTGCCGCCGTCGGTTCCAACGGCTCCCGCCTGGCCTGCATCGTCATCGACACCGAGGAGTCAACCCCATGACCGTCATCCCTATCGCCGTGCAGACGGCGGCCGTCGAGGCCCTGCTGGACGTGCTCCCCACCCTCACCCGGCTCCGGGCCGAGCCTTGCTCCGGTGCCGCTCTCGCCGGCCGGCTGGGCACCGCGGCGGTCGCCTCCTTCGTGGGCGTCACCTCCGCCGATCTCGCCGTCGTGCTGACCGACCCTGCCTCGCTCGACTCCGCGGCCGGCCTCGATTCCTCGATGGTCTCCCGCCAGGACGTGCTGCGGCCGGCTCTGGAGAGCGCCGCCGGCGTCTTCGGGATCGGGGTTCTGGGGGACACCCGTTCAGACGACGCCACGGCACTGTTCGCGGATGCCGAAACCCGCGTCTTCGAGCTGACCGGCGACGGCCAGGTCACCGGCTGGTTCGCCGTGCGACTGCGCGACAACGGGCGCTCCGACGGCGCGGTTCGGGCCAGCCAGTCCGTCTCTGGCAAGCTCGGGCGCATCAACAGCGTGCAGATGGCGCTGACCGTGGAAATCGGACGCACCCGCATGTCGGTTCGCGACGTGCTCTCCCTCGAACCGGGCGCCGTCATCGAGCTGGACCGGTCCGCCGGGGCGCCTGCGGACATCCTGCTCAACGGCCGGCTGATCGCGCACGGCGAGATCGTGGTCGTCGACCAGGACTACGCGGTGCGGATCACTCAGATCCTCGATGTGGCCGAGAGCCTGACCTAGGTGGACACCGTCCTGGTCGCGCTTCGGGTGGCGCTGTCCCTGGCGGCCGTGCTGGGGCTGCTCTGGGTGCTCCAGCGCAAGCTGACGAAGGGCTCTCTCGGCGGGCGCACGCCGAACCTGGTGACCGTGGTGGGCCGGCAGGGCGTCGGTCAGAAGGCATCCGTCGTCGTCGTCGATATCGAGGGCCGCCGGTTCGTGCTCGGCGTGACCGAGCAGTCGGTCAGTGTGCTCCACGACGGTGAGGCGCCCATGGATGCCGCGGCGCCCGCCCCCGCGCCCCGCGCCCACGACGCCGCTTCCGACTTCGCCCGCGAGCTCGACGCTGTCGCGCACGCCGGCGACGCTCACGCCGGCGACGCTCACGCCGGCGACGCTCACGCCGTCGCGGAGCTAACCCCGCCGCTCATCCTCCGTCCGCGTCGGGACCGGGCCGCGCCGAGCCGGATCAGCGGATCGATCCTTTCGGCCGCCACCTGGCAGCAGACAGCTGCCGCCCTCCGGCAGAGCCGGTGACCACGCAGGCCGTTCGCCCGGATCGGCGACGGGACACCATCCGGTACCTGGTGATGGCGGCCCTCGTGCTCGTAATCGTCGTGGCGTTCGTGCTGCTCGTGGCGCCGGCCGGCCACGCCGCCCCCACCGACCCGGTCACGCCGACCGACCCGGCCACCCCCACGGAGCCCGGCGGCGGCGGGCTCAACGTGCAGATCAACGGCCCGAACGGCGCACCGTCCTCGGCGATCGTGACCCTGATCGGGATCACCCTGCTCTCGGTCGCGCCGGCCCTGTTGCTGATGATGACCAGCTTCACGAAGATCTTCGTCGTGCTCGCGATGACCCGCAACGCGCTAGCGCTGCCCTCGATCCCGCCGAACCAGGTGCTGGCCGGGCTGGCCTTGTTCCTGTCGCTGTTCATCATGTCGCCCATCCTCACCGACATCAACGACAGTGCCCTCCAGCCGTACCTGAACGGCACGATGAACTTCGATGACGCCGTCACGCTCGGCTCGGAGCCGCTGCGCACTTTCATGCTCGCGCACACCCGCGAAGAGGATCTCGCCCTGATGACCCGGGCCGCCGATCAGCCGAACCCAGAGACCCGCGACGCCGTGTCACTGCTCACCCTGATCCCCGCGTTCATGATCTCCGAGCTGCGCGCCGCCTTCATCATCGGGTTCGTCATCTTCGTGCCGTTCCTGGTGATCGACCTCGTCGTGTCCGCGGCGCTGATGTCGATGGGCATGATGATGCTGCCGCCGGTGATGATCTCGCTGCCGTTCAAGATCCTCCTGTTCGTGCTCGTCGACGGCTGGGGTCTGATCATCACGACCCTCGTCTCCAGTTACCGGGGTGGCTGATGGATACCAACGCCGTCCTCGACATCGGCCTGCAGGGCATCCTGATCGCCGGCAAGCTGTCCGCTCCCATTCTGATCACCGCCCTGGTCGTCGGTTTTGCCATCTCCCTGCTGCAGTCGATCACGCAGATCCAGGAGGTGACGCTGTCGTTCGTGCCCAAGGCAATCGCCGTGGCCGTGGCCCTGATCATCTCCGGGCACTGGATGATCTCCGAGATGGTGTCGTTCACCGAGATGCTCTTCGCCAAGATCCCCGGCCTCATCGGCGGCGGCTGAGATGAACATCACCCTCGATTTCGCGTGGATCGAAGCCACCATGCTCGCGGGCGTGCGCATGGTGGCGTTCCTCGTCGTGGCGCCGCCGTTCTCCTACAACGCGTTCCCCCTGCGGATCAAGGGCATGCTCGCCCTGGGCCTGGCCCTGGCGGTCTCACCGCGGGTCACGCCCGGCTGGGTCTCGCCCGACACCGGCGGATTCATCGCCGCCCTGATCCTTGAGATCGTGGTCGGTGGCGTACTCGGCTTCCTGGTGCTGGTGGTCTTCTCCGCCATCCAGTCCGCCGGCAACCTGATCGACATGTTCGGCGGCTTCCAACTCGCCCAGGGCTTCGACCCGCAGGCCATGGTCAACGGCGCCCAGTTCACGCGGCTTTACCAGATGACCGCGCTGGCGCTGCTGTTCGCCTCCGGCGGCTACCAGCTGATCCTCGGTGGCATCACCCGCACGTTCGCCGCTCTGCCGATCGGCGGCGGCATCGACCTCGCCGTGCCGATGCAGACCGTGACGGCCGCGGTCGGCCAGATGCTGCTCTCCGCCGTGCAGATCGCCGGACCGCTGATCGTCGTCCTGTTCCTCGCGGACGCCGGTCTCGGCCTGCTCACCCGGGTGGCCCCGGCCCTCAACGCGTTCGCGCTCGGCTTCCCGCTCAAGATCCTGATCACGTTCACGCTGGGCGCCGCCGGGTTCGCGGCGCTGCCGCGCATCGTCGCGTCGCTGACCGACGGCGCCGTCGCCACCATGCTGGGGGTGACATAGATGTCCGACTCCGGTGAGAAGACCGAGCAGGCCACTGACAAACGGATGCGCGAGGTGCGGTCCAAGGGCCAGCTCTCCAAGTCCCAGGACCTGACCGCCTGGATCGGCATCGGCGCGGCCGCCGCCATGACGCCCGTCACGATCGGGCTGGCCGCCGATGCGGGCACCGACCAGATGATCCGCATCCGCAGCCTGGTGGCGAACCCTCAGCCGGACCTCGCCGTGCAGATGCTGGTGGACTCGCTGGCCTCGATGGGCGCCATCCTCACCCCGATGCTCGCGACGGTCTTCGTCGTGGTGCTCGTGGGGGCTGTGGCGCAGGGCGGCGTGCACTTCAAGAAGGTCGCCGGAAAATACGAGCAGTTCAACCTCGTGACCGGCCTCGGCCGCACCTTCGGCGGCCAGGCCGTCTGGCAGGGGGTCAAGGCGCTGCTCAAGACCATCGCCGTGGGTCTCGTGCTGGTGCTCGTGGTGCAGGGACTCGCTCCCATCCTGATGACTGCGGGGGGACTGCCCGTTTCCGTGCTGATCGGGGCGGCCGGCGACGGCGCGGTCGCGCTGGTGCAGTCGGCGGTCATTGCCGGGCTGGTGCTGGCCGCCGCCGACGTGTTCGTCGTGCTGAAGCGCAACCGCAAGCGCACCCGCATGACGAAGAAGGAGGTCACCGACGAGAACAAGAGCTCCGAGGGTGACCCGATGGTCAAGTCGCAGCGCCGGGCCCGGCAGCTCGCGATGAGCCGCAACCGCATGATCGCCGCCGTCGCCACCGCCGACGTCGTGCTGGTCAACCCCACCCACTTCGCCGTCGCCCTCCGCTACGAGCCCGGCAAGTCCGCCCCCCGGGTCGTGGCCACGGGGGCCGGAGTGATCGCGGCTCGCATCCGGGAACAGGCGGAGAGCGACAGGGTTCCCATCGTGCGGGACATCCCGCTCACCCGAGCCCTGCACAGCGCCTGCAAGCTGGGCGACGAGATCCCGGTGGAGCTCTACAACGCCGTCGCGCAGGTGCTCGCCTTCGTGCTCGCATTGAAGTCCCGCGGGTCCGGAGCCCACAACGGGGCCGGCCACGGTTCCCGCGTGCACACCCTCAACGATCGTGTCCTGACGGCCGGAGGCCCTCGATGAACAGTAATCTCAGCAAACTCGCCGTGCCGGTCGGCGTGGTCGGCATCATCCTGCTGCTCGTCGTGCCCGTGCCCGCCGTGCTGCTCGACGTGCTGATCATCGCCAACATCCTGCTGGCGCTGGTCACCCTGCTGACCACGATGTTCGTCAAGAAGCCGCTCGACTTCTCCGTCTTCCCCTCGCTGCTGCTCGTCGCCACCCTGTTCCGGCTGGGCCTGAACGTGGCCTCGACCCGGCTCGTGCTCGGCGACGGCTACGCGGGGCAGGTCATCGCCGCATTCGGCGACGTCGCCGTGGGAGGGTCGATCATCATCGGCGCGGTGATCTTCCTGATCCTCGTCGTGATCCAGTTCGTCGTGGTCACCAAGGGTGCCGAACGCGTGGCCGAGGTCGGGGCGCGGTTCACCCTCGACGCCATGCCCGGCAAGCAGATGGCCATCGACGCCGACCTGAACGCCGGCCTGATCACCGACGTGCAGGCCAGGGAACGCCGGGCCGAGGTTTCCGCCGAGGCGGACTTCTACGGCGCCATGGACGGCGCGTCGAAGTTCGTCAAGGGTGATGCGATCGCCGGCATCGTCATCATCATCATCAACCTGGTCGGCGGCATCGCGATCGGCATGATCCAGCGCGGCCTGTCGGTCTCCGAGGCCATGACCACCTACTCGCTGCTCACCATCGGCGACGGCCTCGTGACGCAGATCCCGGCGCTGCTGATGGCGGTCTCGACCGGCATGATCGTGACGCGTTCCAACGCGGAGTCCGACATCGGAGAGGCGGCCTCCGGCCAGCTCACCCAGTCCCGCAACGCCCTGATGATCGCGGGCTGCGCGGCCCTCCTGATGGCGCTGATCCCGGGCATGCCGATCATCCCGTTCGTGGTGATCGGGCTGGGCCTGATCCTCTTCGCCCGCCGGATCAAGGCAGGGGAGAGCCGTGACCAGGCGAGCCGGGATGCCGGTGCCGCCGCCGAGGCGACGGCGCCTCGCTCCGACACCCCCGAAGACCTGATCGAGACCATGCGGGTGCACGCCCTCGAGATCCTGCTCGCCCCCGACCTGGTCGACCTCGTCTCCGGAGCCCAGGACGACCTCCTGGCCCGCGTGCGTGCCCTGCGCCGCAAGGTCGCCATCGACCTCGGCGTGGTGGTGCCGCCCGTGCGCACCCGCGACAGCGTGGACCTGCCCTCCTCCACCTATTCGATCCGGATCGCGGGGGTGGAAGCCGGCCGCGGGCTCGCGCCGGCCGGCAAGGTGCTCGCCCTCGGCGACGCGCTCGACTCGCTGCCGGGTCAGGCCACGGTGGAGCCCGTTTTCGGCCTCACCGGCAAGTGGGTGCCCAGCGAGATGCGGCACAGCGCGGAGATGACCGGGGCCACGGTCATCGACCGGGTGTCGGTGCTCATCACTCACCTGTCCTCGATCATCACCGGCAACGCGGCGCGGCTCCTCACCCGTGAGGACGTGCGCGTTCTCACCGACGGGGTGCGCCTGGTCAACCCGTCCGCCGTGGAGGATCTGATCCCCGGCCTGCTCTCCCTCGCCGAGGTGCAGCGCGTGCTGCAGGGACTGCTCGCAGAGCAGATCCCGATCAACGACCTGCCTCGCATCTACGAGTCCCTCTCCCTGCGCGCCAAGGTGTCGAACGACCCGGAGGGGCTGGTCGAGATCGCCCGGCAGGCGCTGGGGCCGGCCCTCAGCATGCAGTATCTCGACGACGGGCTGCTCCGGGTGATCATGATCGAGCCGTCCCTCGAGCAGTCGATGCTCGAGGGGATGCGTCCCTCCGACCAGGGCACCCAGATCATGCTGGAGCCGAGCCGGGTCGACGCCATCCTCGGGTCGCTGAAGGAGGCGCTGGCGAACGTCGAAGCGGCCGGGCTGAGCGCGGTTCTGGTCTGCGCGCCGGCGCTGCGACCGGCCGTCCGCCGACTGGTGTCGGCGCAGTCCGGCGGCATCGCCGTCCTGTCTTATCAGGAGGTCACATCGGCGAACGTGGCCATCGAGACGGTGGGAGTGGTGCGTGGAACCGAGTCGATTTCTGCTTGAGGGTTCGTCCCTGCAGGAGCTGAAGGCGCGCATCCTCGCCGAGCATGGGGCGGATGCGCGCATCGTGGCCGCCGAACGGGTCACCGTCGGCGGCATCAAGGGCTTCTTCGCGAGAAGGCACATCGAGGTCACGGTCGAGGTGCCGGCCAGGCGCCGGCGCGCGGCTCACTCCCGGCTGGACGTGCAGGCCCGGCTCGGCATCGCCGCGCTCCTTGACGATGCCGACGCCGCGGAGGCCGGCATCCGGCGTGCCGATGCACCCCGGGCTCCCGGGGCCGCTCCGCGCCTGTCGACCGCGTCGGACGGCTTCGCCCACCTGATGGACGAGCTCACCTTTTGCACCCAGGAACCTCACCCGCCGGTGCTGCTCACGTCCGACTCGCCGGCCCCCGGGGTCCGGCCGAGCGAACCTGCCGCTGCCACCACTCCGGCCGCCGCCACTGCGTCGCGCGCCGCTGACAGTCGGGCCGCTCGGTGGGCGCCCGATCGGGCGATCGCGCCCGACCGCGTCGCGTTCCCCGACCGCGTCGCGTTCCCCGACCGTATCCTCGACCGAGAGTCTGATCGCACGCGTGATCATGCTCCGGCCCAGGCTGATGATCGCACGGCCGCTCCCGACCGGGCTTCCGCCGCTACTGACCGTGCTTCCGCGCACCGGGTCGGCAGGCGCAGGGACGCCCGTCTGAGAGAGAGCCGGCAAGCGGCCGCCGAGGCGGCGGTGCCGCGGCCGCTGCCGGGCGTCGGCGACCTCGTCCTCGTCGTCGGATGGCAGGATGCCGCGTTGCGGGTGGCGCGTGAGCTGGCCGCCGCGCACGGTTCTGCCGAGGTTCTCGTGGCCGGCACGATCGCGGCAGGAACGCCGGCCGCCGCCGGACTCGCGCGCATCCTGGACCGGCGCACCGCGCTGGAGGCACGGGCCAGGGGAGTCGAGCTCGGACAGACCGGTATTCTCGCCGTCGGGCTGGGTGGCGACCCGGCCACGGCGGACATCCACGCCGCCCTGGTGGCGGCGCTCGACGCGGACCAGGTCTGGCTCGTCGTGGATGCCGGGCGCAAGCCCGCAGACACCGCCCGGTGGGCGGCCGAGGTTGTCCGGAGCGTGAACGTCGATGCGCTCGCGGTGACGGGATACGGCACCACCGCCTCGCCCGAGACCGTCGATGAGCTGCAGATCCCGATCGGCTGGGTCGACGGCGCCCCGGCGGCGGCCGGCACCGTGGCGGCAATGCGCCAGCGCCTCGCGGGCCAGGCCGACGGGTCAAGCTAGGCTGGTCGAGTGCTGGTTCTAACACGCAAACAGGGGGAGAAGATCCTCATTGGTGACGACATCGTCATCACCGTTCTCGACGTGCGCGGCGACAGCATCCGGATCGGCGTTGACGCTCCTCGGGGGGTGCGCATCCAGCGGGACGAGGTGCTGCGTGCCGTGACCGAGGCGAACATCGCGGCGAGCCTCTCGAGCCAGGGTGACACCGACGCCGAGGCCCGCCTCAAGGCCACCCTCGGCCTCCTCCCCACAGCCCCGCCCGCACCGCCCGCACCTCCCGCAGCTCCTGCAACTCCTGCAACTCCTGCAACTCCTGCAACTCCTGCAACTCCCGCAAGTCCTGCAACTCCTGCAACTCCCGCAAGTCCTGCAGCTCCCGCAGCTCCTGCAGCTCCTGCAGCTCCTGCAGATCCCGCACCTTAGCCCCGCCCCCGCCCGCACCTGGCGCCCCGCCCGCACCGGGTGCCCCGGCGGTGGTCGAGCCCGTCGAGACCCGGCACCCCGCCCGCACCGGGTGCCCCGGCGGTGGTCGAGCCCGTCGAGACCCGGCACCCGGTCCTCCGGAGGTTCCCCTCCCGTCCCGCTTGGCGAATGCACACGAGCCGCGGTGGCTGACTCAGGAAAACCGCAGCCGTCGGCGGCATCCGCCCGCGGAATCAGGCACCGCATGTCTCCGGCCGGCCCGGAT
>NZ_SOGK01000131.1:0-15932 GCF_004564305.1 Cryobacterium sp. TMT3-29-2 | reverse complement strand
GGGCTGTGCCGGTTCGGGGCGCGTGCTGCGCCGCTGCGCTGATGAAGTGCCACGCGCGGAACGGCGCAGCACCCGCGCAGCCTGCGCACAGCACCCGCGCAGCACCCGCGCGGAACGGCGCAGCACCCGCGCGGAACGGCGCAGCACCCGCGCAGCACCCGCGCACGGGCATCGCAGCGATGCGCGTGTTACGCCACATGGCGAGCGCTGTGGCACCGTCACCGACCGCACCACAGGATGGGTGGCATGCCCAGACAAATTCGCTTCAATGCCTTTGACATGAACTGCGTCGCCCACCAGTCTTCAGGAATGTGGCGGCATCCGCTTGACCAGTCCTGGCGCTACAAGGACCTCTCCTATTGGACCGATTTGGCCAGGCTGCTCGAGCGCGGCACCTTCGATGGCATTTTCATCGCCGATGTGCTGGGAACGTACGACGTCTATGGCGGTTCGAACGAAGCCGCGATCCGGCACGGTGCCCAGGTTCCCGTGAACGACCCGATTCTGCTGGTCTCCGCGATGGCGGCCGTGACCGAGAACCTCGGGTTCGGCATAACCGCGGGAACGGCGTACGAGCATCCGTACCCCTTCGCACGACGGATGTCGACGCTCGACCATCTGACGAAGGGTCGCGTCGGCTGGAACGTCGTCACCGGTTATCTGCCGAGCGCTGCCCGCAACATGGGGCAGGTCGACCAGTTGGAGCACGACGACCGCTACGAGGTCGCCGACGAGTACCTCGAGGTGCTGTACAAGTTGTGGGAGGGCTCGTGGGAAGACGACGCCGTCATCCGCGACCGGGCGACCGGGGTGTTCACCGATCCGAGCAAGGTGCACGAGATCGGGCATCACGGCAAGAACTTCACAGTGCCAGGCATTCACCTGTCTGAGCCGTCACTGCAGCGCACGCCGGTGATCTACCAGGCCGGGGCGTCGCCGCGCGGCATCGCCTTCGCCGCCGGCAACGCCGAGGCGATCTTCGTGGCCGCTTCGACCAAGTCCGGCCTCACCGCGACCGTGAGCAGGATCCGGGATGCGCTTGAGCAGGCCGGTCGTGACCGGTACTCCGCGAAGATCTACACGCTGCTGACCATCATCACCGACGAGACCAGCGAGAAGGCACACGCAAAACATCAGGACTATCTCTCCTATGCGAGCGAAGAGGGAGCACTGGTGTTCATGTCTGGCTGGATGGGCATCGATCTCTCCCGATATGACCTCGATGAGCCGATCGGCAACGTGAAGAGTAACGCGATCCAGTCGGCGGTGGCGAACTTCCAAGCGGCGAATGATGACGGTTCCGAATGGACCGTGCGTGACATCGCGAAGCTCGGCGCGATCGGCGGGTTGGGGCCGTTCATCGTCGGCTCCCCGGAGGAGGTCGCCGACCACCTGCAGGAATGGGTGGCAGACACCGATGTGGACGGATTCAATCTCGCCTACGCGATCACGCCCGGAACGTTCGAGGACGTGGTCGAGTTCGTGATTCCAGAGTTGCGTCGTCGCGGGGCTTATCCGGAAGAGTATGTCGAGGGCACACTGCGCAACAAGCTGCACGGGCGCGGCGACCGTTTGCCCGAGGAGCACCACGGTGCCGGCTATCGGATCGGGGCGTCCCAATCCGTGAGGTAAGGAGGGGCCGCTACACCGGGCGACGAATGAAGAACGCCGCGGGGATCGCGAACAGCGAGATCACGGCGCCGCACAGGAACGCGGCCTGGATTCCCGCGGAGGTGGCGGCGACATCCGTTGCCCCGGAGGCCAGGCGCGACGCAGCGACGGATGCCATCACGGTCACGAACAGTGCCGTGCCGACCGCTCCGGCGAGCTGTTGCACGGTGCCGACGACGGCGCTGCCATGCGAGTACAGCTCGGGGCGCACGGCGGCGAGGCTCGCGGTGAACAGTGGGGTGAAGAGCAGGGCGAGGCCGAAGCTGAGGGAGACGTGGGCGGCGAGCACCAGCCACGGCGAGCTGTTCGCGTTCAGCAGGGTCATCGACCAGAACACGGCGCTGACGATGCTGGAGCCCGTGATCAGCAGCCGGGTGGGTCCGGACCGGTCGTAGAGGCGCCCGACGAACGGCGCGAGCAGGCCCATCACGAGGCCGCCGGGCAGCAGGATCAGTCCGGCCTGCAGCGCGCTGAGGCCGAGCACGGTCTGCGTGTAGATCGGCAGCAGGATGATGGTTCCGAACAGGGCCATCATGCTGATCGCCATCATCACGATGGAGAAGGTGAACGTGCGCGAACGGAAGGTGCGCAGGTCGAGGAGGGCGGCATCCGTGCGCTGGAGAACGAGCTGACGCAGGATGAACAGGGTGAGTCCGAGGGCGCCGACCAGAAGCGGCAGCCCGCCGGCGACCGACGCGATGCCGCCGGGGGCCGTGCCCAGGTTACTGAGGCCGTAGACGAGCGCGCCGAAGCCGAGCGCCGAGAGGATGACCGAGAGCACGTCGATGGGCGTCTTGCGCGGCGTCGTCACGTTCTGCATCAGGATGCCGCCCACGACCAGCGCGGTGAGGGCGATCGGGAGAACGAGGATGAACATCCAGCGCCAGTCCAGCACGCTGAGGATGGCGCCCGAGATTGTCGGGCCGATGGCCGGGGCGACCGAGATCACGATGGAGATGTTGCCCATCATGCGGCCGAGGTGCGCCGGCGGCACGAGGGTCATCACCGAGGTCAGCAGCAGCGGGAACATGATCGCCGTTCCGGTGGCCTGCACGACCCGGGCGGCCAACAGCACCTCGAAGCCGGGTGCGACGGCCGCGATCAGGGTGCCCGTGCTGAACAGCGTCATGGCCGCGATGAAGACCGGCCGGGTGTTGAAGCGCTGCAGCAGGAACCCGGTGATCGGGATGACCACGGCCATCGTGAGCATGAACGCGCTGGTCAGCCACTGCGCAGCGCTTGCGGTGATGGAGAGGTCGCTCATCAGGCGCGGCAGGGCCACCCCCATGATCGTCTCGTTCAGGATGACGACGAAGGTGGAGACCAGCAGCAGGGTGATGACCAGGCGGTTACGGATACCGGTGGCCGCGTCGGCGGCGGATGCGGCGGCATCGTGCGCGGCGGCATCCGTGCCCGTCGTGGTGGTGGTGGTGGTGGTGGTGGTTCCTGCGTTGGGGCTGGCGGCGCTGGCGGTTTCAGACATTTGGAGGTCCCGTCGGGTCGTGCGGTCAAGAAGTGGTGAGGCAGTCGCTCCAAGCCGGAACCTCGTGCTCAGAAAGACAACTCGCACTCGCCGGGATTCATTCCACGTCATGCCGCCGAAACGACACGTTTGAGGGGCTGACGAGCCGGCGCACCCCTCAAAGTCGTCGTCTCACCGGGCGCGTCGACGACTGCGGCGCGGGTACGGAGCGAGTGTCGCCGCCGAGAGCCCGGGTCAGCGCGAACCCGCGGCGACACCCTTCAGCTGGGCGAGCGCCTGCGCCCACGGGATCCGCTCCTGCTCGAGCCGCACGTTCCCCTCCGAACGGATGAGCTCGAGCACCGCCTCGATCCCCCGAATCGGCAGCTGGCGAATGCGCCAGCCGGATGCCGGATGCCGGATGCTCAGCGAGACAGGCAACGACCAGCAGCAGGGTGGTGAAGTCCGACTTCCCAAGCAGCTGCAGCGCGCGCCCGTGGGTGCGGATCGCCGCAGCCAGCTCATCCGTCGATGCCGTGACGAGGGCCCCCGATATGCCATGCCGCATGCCGGAGCGAACGGCGCCCGGGTTGCTGAGCTCGTCTCCGTCGTGACTGCATCCGTCTCACGCGTGCGGCCAAGTTGTCGCCTTGCCCAGGTTGATAGCGGCAGGTTCACCGCACGCGCGGCATCGTTGGATGGAAGGCCGCTTACCGGCCGGCTACCGCACCCGCCGCAACCGGATCGGACCTTTCGCCGTCGACGGGTCGACGACGGTGCCGCCCTGCGTGATCTGCAGTTCGCCGCGGGCGACCATGCGGCGGGCGGCTCGCCGGGCCGGCTCCATCAGGTCGCTCCAGTCCTCGCCGCCGACCACTTTCGCCGCCTCGGACGGGCAGATCGTGGCATCCGTCGCCCGTGCACGCAGCAGTGTCGCGATGGCCTCTTCGAGCTTGAGGTCGGTCGCGTTGACGCCGTGCGAGCGGCACGCGGCCCCGCAGTACTTCACCGAATCCCAGTTGTTCGCCCACTTCGCGCGCCACTCGATGCGCCGCCCGCACGAGGCGCACGTCTTATCCGCCCGGTCGCGGGCAGGGTCAGAATCGGCGGGTGTGCGTTGACGGTGGGCCATGCCTTCTATCCTGCGGGATTGGGCGCGTCGCCGAGCGTTCCCGAGAGTCGCCGTTTGCGCCCAGCGTCGCCGACCCTGTGGCGGTTCTCGGCAGAATCGGCGACTCTCGGGCTACAGGACGCCGGGTAGGGCGCACCCCACCGATCGGCGACGTGCGCGTGACGAATCCGGCGCGCATCCGTCTTATCAGTGACGGATGTCCCACCCCGCACCGCCGTGACCACCCGAATCTCCAGCACGATGAGGTTCCCGCACCTGAACCAGAAGGAAAACCCCCGTGCCGAGCACCGACCAGGCGAGCGCCGACCGCCGTCAGCCGACCCCCGTCCCCATCCACAACCGTAACGTCGAGGTGGACGGGCAACAGTTCACCGTGCACTCCATGGCCAGCACCTCGACGGCGCCGGAGCTGCCGACTTTCCTCTTGGTGCACGGCATCGGGGCGTCGCACCGCTACTACCGCCGGATGCAGTCGTCACTGGCCGTCATCGGGCACACGATCTCTCTCGACCTGCCCGGGTTCGGCGGCACCCGGCGCCCCGAGCGGCCACTCTCGGTCGAAGAATGCGGCACCCTGCTCGGCCGGCTTCTGGATCGACTCGACGTGCCGCGGGTGGTCCTGGTCGGCCATTCGATGGGCGGCCAGTTCGTCACGGAGCTGGCCCGGCAACGACCGGATGTCGTCTCCCACCTGGTTCTGATCGGTCCCGTCACCGATCCCCGCCGGGCGACGGCCGTGAAACAGGCGATGGGCCTGACCCGGGACTCGGCCAAGGAGCCACCGTCAGGCAAGCTGATCGTCTTCCGCGACTACCTCAAGTGCGGCCCGCGCTGGTTCTTCAGCGAACTCGCCGTGATGCTCGAGTACCGCACCGACCTGGCGCTCCGCGAGGTGCGCACCCCCACCCTCGTGATCCGCGGTGACAACGACCCGGTCTCGGGTCACGCCTGGTGTGAGTCGCTGAGCGCCGCCGCGCCGAACGGGCATCTCGTCGAGGTCGCGGGGCACCGTCACCTGGTGCATTACACCGCCGCTACGGAGACTGCCGCTCAGATCGAGGCACACGTCCGGCGGCACGCGTCGATCATGCACCCTGCCGCATGAGGCGCCGGCTGCCAACCCCCCGCCTGTTGAGCCCCCACCTGCTGGGCCGCCATCTGTGCGAGGCCCGGTGGTGGGCGCTCGACTATGTCTACGCGGGGATCGGGCAGACCCGCGCGTTCCTGTCCCGCGCCCGGCCGGCGGACTTCCGCTCCGGTGCCAAGGCCCCGATCGTGATCATCCCCGGAGTGTACGAATCCTGGCAGTTCATGCGCCCGCTGATTCAGACGTTGCACGACCACGGACATCCGGTGCACGTGGTGGCGAAGCTGGGCCGCAACCGGCGTTCCCTGGCGGATGCCGCCGCGACCGTGGCCTCCTACCTCCAGCGGGAGAACCTGACCGGCGTGATCATCGTGGCGCACAGCAAGGGTGGCCTGATCGGCAAGCAGCTGATGACGGCCGCCGACCCCGACCAGCGGGTGAGCGCAATGGCCGCGATCAGTGCCCCCTTCGGCGGTTCCCGCTATGCGCGATACTGGGTGGTGCCGAGCATCCGTGCCTTCGCGCCGGCCAACGCCGCCCTGCGCGACCTCGGCCTGGACCACCGGGTCAACGACCGCATCACGTCCATTTACGGGGTGTTCGACCCGCACATCCCCGAGGGCAGTGAGCTCGCCGGCGCCCGCAACATCGAGCTGCGGGTCGGCGGGCACTTCCGCATCCTCGGTGATCCGAGAACCGTGCGGGCCGTGCTCGACGCGGTGACGGATGCCGGAACACCGGCGGTCTGACCCCGGTCGCCGGCAGACCCCAGGTCAGTCGCCGCCTGCGCAGCAGACCACGGACCCACGATGAGGGCGACCCCGCACCGCGGAGCCGCCCTCTGACGAAACGTCAAGCCGGTGAAGCTAGACGGCCTCGGCCGCGGCTTCCTTCTCTGCCTTGCGTCGCGCCTTCTCGGCGTCGAGAACGGCCTTCTCGGCCGCCTTCTCCTCGGCGATCCACACGTCGCGCTTGGCCCCGGGCACCCAGCCCGTGTCCACAACGCGGATCTGGTAGACGATTGCGACGCCGACCAGCACCGCGGCGATGAGGATCGCGAGGATGACCCCGAGTCCGCCGCCCACACCGACGCTGACACCGATGAGCGTGCCGAACCAACCGAAGTCGGCGTCGCCGAATGTGCTGTTCGCGAAGCCGAAGTCGCCGAGGACCAGCAGAAGGATGGCGGGCAGAATGGTGATGATCACGCCGTTGACGAAGCCGCCGATCATGGCTCCGAGGCGTCCGCCGGTCGCGTTGCCGTAGACGCCGGCTCCACCGCCGGTGAAGAAGTGCGGCACCATGCCGGGCAGGATCAGCGCGAGCCCGAACATCGGGTTCAGCCAGATTGCCAGCACACCCAGCGCGAGGAGGCCACCGGCGAATGAGCTCAGGAAGCCGATGAGCACGGCGTTGGCGCCGAACGGGAACACGATCGGGATGTCGAGCGCGGGACGCGCTCCGGGCACAACCTTCTCGGCGATGCCCTGGAACGCGGGCACCAGCTCGCCGAGCACGGTGCGCACACCGTAGAGGATGACCGCGACACCCACACCGAACTGCAGGGCCTGCGCAAAGGCCGCCATGATGAACGCGCCGGCGTCGGCGGAGCCGAAGATGTCGAGCGCCTCCTGCAGCGGCAGGGCGATGAGGCCCCAGATAGCGAAGACCATGTAGATGAGAACCATCGACAGCGAGGTGGCGACCATCGAGTCGCGCAGGAACTTGAGTCCCTGCGGAAACTTGATCTCTTCGGTCGACTTGCTGCGACGCCCCACGGCCTGGCCGGCCGCACCGGCGGCGATGTAGCCGAGGGTGCCGAAATGGCCGATCGCGATGGTGTCGTTGCCGGTGATCTTCTTGGTCCACGGATGCACGAACGCGGGCATGACCACCATGATCACGCCGAGCAGCAGAGCGCCGATGACGACCACAAGCCAGCCGGCACCGTCACCGAAACCGACGGAGAGCACCACGGTGAGCATGGTCGCCATGAAGACCATGTGGTGGCCGGTGAGGAAGACGTACTTCAGCGGGGTGAAGCGGGCCAGGGCCAGCATCACCAGGAACCCGAGGGTGAGCACGTAGGCGCTCTGGGCGCCGAACTCGTCCTGCGCGATGGCGGTGATGACCTCGTTGGTGGGAATAACACCCTGGGCGCCGGTGACCGCGAGGATCAGTTTGCCCAGCGGGTCAAGGGAGCCCACCACGACGCCGGCGCCGGCACCGAGGATCAGGAAGCCGAGGGCCGCCTTGAGGGCGCCGCCGATCACCTGTCCGGCGTTGCGCTTGAGTGCCATAAGTCCGATGGCGGTGATTATGCCGATCAGGTAAGCCGGAACGTTGAGGATCTGTTGACCGATGAAGTTCAGTACGACGACGAGCCACTCCATTGTGGGAGCTCCTTATTCTGTGAGTGGGGGAAAGGTGAAGGGGTTACTCGACTGCGGCGGTGAGCTTCTCGGTAATCTCCTCGAGATCGAAGAAGTTCTTGATGACGATGACCTGGGCGGGCACATCGCCGAGTTCCTCGGCCAGCTCCTCCGAGGTGAGCACGATCTCGGCCGTCTGAGCGGCACCGCGAGCCACGCCCATATCGGCGGCCTCGACATCCGCATCGATGCCGAGCTTGGCGAGAACCTTCTCGGCGTTCATTTTCAGGAGCACTGAGGTACCAATGCCCATTCCACAGACAGCGACGATCTTCATGGGGTGCCTTTCGATTGGGTGAGAGGGGTGAAATAAGTCAGAAGTGGATGTCGGTGGCGCGGTTCACGCGGCAGCGGCGAGTTCGCCGAGCACGGCGCGCACCTCGTCGGCAGTGCCGGCGACGGCCAGACGCTTCATGGCGCCACTGTCCGAGAGCACCCCGGCGAGCGCCTGCATCACCGCGAGGTGGGCAGCGTGGTCTTTGGCGGCCAAACCGATCACGAGGGTGACCGGGTCGTTGGCGGCGTTGCCGAACTCGACGGGGGTGGCCAGGCTGACCCAGCTCAGGCCGCCGGTGAGTACTGCGGGCGAGGGGCGGGAGTGCGCCAGGGCGATCCCGGGGGCGATGACCATGTACGGGCCGTGTTTCTCGACCGCGGCGATCATCTCGTCGGTGTAGGCATCCGTGGTGGCCCCGCCGGTCACCAAGCCGGCGCCCGCAAGACGGATGGCGGCCCGCCAGTCGGCGGCCTCCGCTTGGGTCTCGATCGACGCGAGGGCTTCGGCCAGGTTCAGTGCCACGAATGAACTCCTTTGTTGTTTTCGACGCAGCCGGCCCGCGAGGGCCGCTGAGATGACTGTATTAGCCTAAGCGACCTTTTGTCTACAAATGAACCAAAGTTTTTCGACCGGTCGACAGGGGCGTGCCACCCGGCGAACGGCACGCCGACCGACGCCCGCCGGCAGAGAACCTCTTCAGATGCCGGATCAGGCGCGCGAGGTCAGCTCGCAGCGGTGCGGAGCGTGACGCCGGACACGCCGCCGCGAGTGAGACGGCTGATGCGATCGGCGTCGAACAGGGCATCCTGCGCGATGAGCGAGGCGCCCGTGACGCCGGCGATGGCGCCGAGCCGGGACTTCTCCACCACCAGTCCCTGCAGGGCGAAGTCGCGGGCGCCGGCGAAGATCGCCTCCCGGATCGCACCGAGGAAGGGCTCACCGGCCTGGGCCAGGTTGCCGCCGACGACGACGGCCTGCGGGTTGAGCAGCCCCACCACATGGGCCAGGCTCTGCCCGATCTGGGCGCCGGTCTCGGCGAGCAGACTCAATACCGCGGGGTCACCGTCGTTGGCGAGCCCCACGATGTCGCTGCTGGTGCGCACCTGGCGCCCCTGCCTGAGCAGCTCGCGGCGGATGACCGCACCGCTGGCGATGGTCTCGAGCCGAACGGTGCGCTCCCCATCGGCACGCACGGCACTGAGGTCGCCGGCGCCGCCGCGGGAGCCGTGGTAGATCGAGCCGTCGAGCACGAAGGCGAGTCCCACGCCGATGCCGGCCTTGAGCACGGCGACATCGCGGTACTCACTCCCGACGCGCCGGGCCTCGGCGAGCGCCATGATGTTGACGTCCCGGTCCACGGCGAAGACGGCGTGGTCGTAGCGGCCGGCGAAGTAGTCCTGCACCAGCACGCCCTCCCATTGCGTGTCCACCTGCGGTCGGGCGAGACGCCCGGTGACGTAGTTGACCGGTCCGGGCACACCGACACCGATGCCCACAACGTCAGCGCGGGTCTTGCCGAGCCGGTCGAGCATATGGTCGAAGACCTGGCCGGCCCAGTCGAAGATCTCGACCGGCCCTTCACTCAGGCCGATGTCAGCCTCGTCTTCGCTGAGGATGGTGGACACCAGGTCGGTGATGGCCAGCCGGGTGTGCGATCCACCGATGTCCACGGCCAGCAGCAGGCCGGCATCCGGG
The DNA here is from genome assembly GCF_004564305.1 of Cryobacterium sp. TMT3-29-2. Classification (NCBI taxonomy): domain Bacteria; kingdom Bacillati; phylum Actinomycetota; class Actinomycetes; order Micrococcales; family Microbacteriaceae; genus Cryobacterium; species Cryobacterium sp. TMT3-29-2. The sequence goes on along the minus strand of NZ_SOGK01000131.1, from coordinate 6,176 downwards.
TTCACGGCGAACTCCTCGGGCGGCCGGCCGCCACGGGAATCGAGTTGCCCCACGCTCATCACGATGGACGCCTGGAGAAGCTCGTCAAGGCGCCGGGCGAGGGTAACGCGCGACCAGCCGAGCTGCTCGATCAGGTCAGTGCGGGTGGTGGCACGGCCGGATCGGATGAGGTCAAGCACCACACCCGACCCGGTGGACAAAGCGTGTGCCATGGAATTCCCCTCCATCTGACGCATCCGCAAGGTTGTGAGGACGTCGCCGAACCAACTGTTTGACTTAAGTACATTTCTATACCAAAGTATCTCGCATGGCTACCGAATCAAGGAATCCCTCGTCAACGATGACGCACACCGAACTCGACGCTCGCGCCGTCGCGAGCGCCCAGGCCCTGGCCGCCCACGTGGTGCAGGCGAAAGGACACGGACACGGCGGCACCGCGATGGCATTGGCGCCATTGTCCCATGTGTTGTTCTCCCGAGTCCTGCGCCACTCCCCCGCCCACCCCGACTGGCCCGCCCGAGACCGATTCATTCTTTCGGCCGGTCACGCCAGCCTTCTGCTTTACACCCAGCTGTTCTTCACCGGCTACGGCCTCACCCTGGACGACCTCGCCAAGAGCCGCACTCTCGGCTCGAAAACACCGGGGCACCCCGAGGTGCATCACACCGTGGGCGTGGAGATGAGCACCGGCCCGCTCGGTCAGGGCGTCGCATCCGCGGTGGGCATGGCCATGGCAGCCCGACACGAGAGCGCCGTGTTCACCCCCGGCTCAACCCTGCTCGACCACACCACCTGGGTGCTGGCGGGCGACGGATGCCTGCAGGAGGGCGTCTCCGGCGAGGCGTCGAGCCTGGCCGGCACCCTCGGCCTCGACAACCTGGTGCTGATCTGGGACGACAACGGCATCACCATCGACTCGGGCACCGACGAGACCTTCTCCGAAGACGTTCGGGCCCGGTACCGGGCCTACGGATGGCGGGTGCTCGAGATCGACACCCCGAACGACCTCGACGCCCTGGAGGCCACGCTCCGCGCGGCGGCGGAACGCACCGGTCGCCCCACCCTCGTGGCCCTCCGCACCGTCATCGGTTCCCCCTCCCAGAAGTTCGGCGGCACGTCCGCCGCGCACGCCGGTGGCTTCGGCGCCGACGAACTCGCCGCGGTGATGACGACGCTTGGCTTCGCCCCCGACGCTCCCCTCGCCGACCTCGTCAGCCCCGAAACCCTCGCACACACCCGGGATGCCCTCGCCCGCGGCGAGCAACTGCACCGCGATTGGGAGGCCGACCTCACCTCCTGGAGCACCGGCGACCCCGCAGCCGCGGCACGCTGGGCCGCCTTCCGCGGCGGGGAGTTCGAAAGCTCCGCCCTCGACACCGTGAACGTCGGCAGCGCCGGCGACACGATCGCGACCCGCAAGGCAAACGGTGCCGTGCTCCGCGCGCTGCAGGGTTCAGTGCCGCTGTGGGGCGGATCCGCCGACCTCGCCGGCTCCACCACGGTGGAGGTCGACGGCAACCGCTTCTCCGCCGCGAATCCGGCGGGTGAGTTCATCCGGTTCGGCATCCGGGAGCACGCGATGGCCGCCATTCTCAACGGCATCGCACTGCAGGGGCCGTGGCGCCCGTTCGCCTCCACCTACCTGGTGTTCAGCGATTACATGCGACCCAGCATCCGTCTGGGCGCACTGATGGGTCTCGGCGCGGTCTACATCTACACCCACGACTCCGTCGCCGTCGGTGAAGACGGGCCCACCCATCAGCCGGTCGAGCAGATCGCATCGCTGCGCACCGTCCCGGGGCTCGACGTGGTGCGCCCCGCCGACTCCGTCGAGGTCGTCGCCGCCTGGCGCCGCATTCTCGCCTCCCCCGACCGGCCGGTCGCCCTGGTCTTGAGCCGGCAGGACCTGCCCGTGCTCGAGAGCAGCGACACCACCCCCGCAGGCGTCACGGCCGGCGGCTATGTGCGCTGGCAGCACGGCGACGGCGACGACCTGGCCATCCTCGCGACCGGCAGCGAGGTTCACCTCGCGATCGAGGCCGCCGCACGCTTGACCGAGGAGGGCATCTCCGCCCGGGTCGTGTCCATGCCCTGTGTCGAGTGGTTCGCCGAGCAGAGCGCCGACTACCGTGAGTCCGTGCTGCCGGCGGCACTGCGTGCCCGGGTCGCCGTCGAGGCGGGCCGCGGCGATGCCTGGTACCGCTGGGTGGGCCTCGACGGGCGCGTGGTGTCGATCGAGGAGTTCGGCGAGTCGGGCAACGGCCCCGAGGTTCTCCGTCTCCGCGGCATCCACCTCGACGCGGTCCTCAGCGCTGCGCGCGCCACCCTCGCCGCCCCTCGACTCAGGGAATCGGCAGGTTTGCGCGCTCGGTGAGCCACGCCGTCGACCCGGCGACCCGGCGACCCGGCCGCCAGGTAGAGAATGGAATCATCATGACCACCATCCTCAATGTCATCTGGCTCGTGTTCGCCGGCTTCTGGCTGTTCCTCGGCTACATGTTTGCGGCGGTGGTCATGTTCGTGCTGATCATCACCATCCCCTGGGGAATCGCGTCGGCCCGGATCGGCGTCTACGCGCTCTGGCCGTTCGGCAAGACCGTGGTCGACAAGCCGAACGCTGGCGTCGGGTCGTTCCTGGGCAACGTGGTCTGGGTGGTGCTGGCCGGTTTTTGGATCGCCCTCGGACATCTGTTCTCGGGCATCGCGCTCTGCATCACGATCATCGGAATCCCCTTCGGGATCGCCAACTTCAAGCTGATCCCGGTGGCGCTGATGCCGCTCGGCAAGCAGATCGTCGACATTCGCTAAGCGTCCGCCGGTCCTCGAGGGCGCATGGACCTGTCGTTCCAGGAACGAACTGTGGGATTGCGTCGATTCTCGGTTTTCCTTAAGACCCGCCACAGGGCGATCGAAACTGGAAAAAGGCCCCGTCCAGCCTGATTCTGTTGCGACTACAGCCCCGACCTCTCTGGTCAACGCTCAACCGGCCAAGCATGTCTGCTCAGCAGAGGGTCTCATCGAATGCCACTATCGCCGCGGCCAGGGAGGCCGATTGGTATGCGATTCACGCTCCCGGTTTTTCCGGCGGCGCCGGTGCTCGCTCTGAGGCCAGGCCATCCGAAACGGGTGCGGAACCCGGTTCTACGACGCTGGCTCCCGCTCCGGCAATTGGTACCCGTGCCGTCTGCATTTCCCGCTCTAGCTCAATCCTTGAACGAGTCAGCTCGGCGTTTGACTGTAGTTCTTGTACGGCTTGAACCCCCGAGGTAGCGGCCCGCTGCCCAAAGTAGAAACCGACGATTGCGATGACGACCGTCGACAGCGTGGCGAAGATCGTCTCGGCGAAGTCAGTGCTTGCGCCAGGCGCCGGCGCCAGCACCACATCGTAGGTTCGCCCGGTCCCATCGGCGGCGCCAGCCTCGGCAACATTGACGCTGATGACGCGCTCAGAGGGAAAGCCCGCGAGTGTGCTTTCCGAAACTCCGGTGGACTCCGCGCCCCGCGATTCCCTTGAGCTGAGCTGGCTGAACAGGTAGATCGACGAAAACGCGAAGAGGAGCAGAAGCAACAGCGCAATCACCGCACTGATGCTGCCGTTCGGAAGATTGAGGGCACCACGGTTCGCCGTGCCATCCATAACTCGGGAAATCCAGGCCACCAGCGTAAGCAGGACGAGGAGCGCTGATAGTCCGAGGAGGATCCAAACGGTGAGCGCGATTTCGGCTGGAACACCCACAGGCTGCTGAGCAAGCACCGTGATCAGAACCGTCAGAGCGGCCAGGACAACAGTGAGCACACCGCCCGTGACGTAGAGGGCGGTGTTGCTTGGTTCGCTTGCGTCCATTTTCGGCATCGTCACAGCTCCCATCCGGTTCGTTGCACGCAACGTACACCTGGGACTCAGGTACCGCTCATCTGATCGTGGCCCCGCGACGCGCGGGCGCGCACCCGAACCGATCACGACGGCAAACTGGTTCAGCACAACGGCGGGCCACGCACACCGGGCCGCGGAGAGTGATGGTCCGTTCGTGCTCCGCAGATCACCCCGCAGAAACGTCGATCAGCACCTTCCCCACAACCCCGCTCTCGACCAGGGCATGCGCATCCGCCGTGTGCGCAAGGTCGGTGCGGCGCAGCGGCAGCCCCGCCTCCTCCCCCACGGCCAGCGCGCCGTCGACGAGGGCCGCGGTGATGTCCTCTGCCGCCGCCCGAATCACGTCGGCGCCGACCGTGTAGAGCAGCACGAACTGGTAGCGCACGTTGAGGCTGAAGTGCTGGCGCACGTCGAGCGTCACCTGGTCGCCGCCGTTGTTGGCATAGACCGCGATCGACCCGCGATTGCGGATGACGGCCAGGTCGAGCCGCGCATTCTGGGCCGGTGCGACCTCCACGATCAGGTCCACCCCCTCCGGTGCGATCGCCTGAATCTGTTCGACGACATCCGGGTCGGTGTAGGTGAGCACGTGCTGCGCGCCGGCCGCCGTGGCCAGCGCCGCCTTCGCCGGCCCGCTCACAGTCGTGACAACGGATGCTCCCGCCCACCGAGCCAGCTGGATCGCCGCATGCCCGACCGCACCTGCTCCACCAGCCACCAGCACCACCTTGCCCGCCAGGGCGCCCGGGTGCAGCCGCCGCGGTCCGTCCTCCGCCACCGTCAGCGCGCGGTGCGCCGTGATCGCCGGAACTCCGAGGCTCGCGCCCTGGTCGAAGCTCGCATTCGCGGGAAGCAAGAAGACGCGCTCCGCGGGCAGGACCGCGTGCTCCTGGGCCGAGCCGCTGTTCGCGCGCTGGTACGCGGCGAGCGCCAGCCACACCCGGTCGCCCACAGTGACGTGTTGCACGTCGGCGCCGATCGCTTCCACGATGCCGGCGCCGTCCTGCCCCGGCACGACGTCGTCGAACGGCAGTGCCTGGCCCGGTGCCGAGCCGCGGCGTGACTTCCAGTCGGTGGGGTTGACGCCGCTGACCACGATCCGCACCCGCACCTCGCCCGCTTCGGGTTCGGTCACCGGCCGATCAACGAGATGGAGCACGGACGGGTCACCGGTTTGGCTGTACACAATGGACTTCATGTCAGGGGTAACGCGGGTGGGAGTGGAATGGTTCCCGGCTGCTGCAAGCTGCCTGTCGAGGCCACACAAAATGGCTCCAGCCTGCACAAATTTTTTTTTCATGCAACGGTAGAGTCAGCGAAGGGGGCGTCACCATGACTAGATTTTTTGGAACACCGGCAGGGGTCAAAACCGGCCAATTCTTCATTGACCGCCGCGAGCTTCACGAGGCATTCGTCCACCGCCCTACTCAGGCCGGCATCAGCGGCACCAAGTTGGAGGGCTCCGACTCGATCGTCATTTCCGGCGGCTATGTCGGCGACGAGGACAATGGCGACTACATTATCTACTCCGGTCACGGTGGCAAGGATCCCAACAGCACGCGCCAAATCGCGGATCAGTCGCGGGACGCTCCGGGCAATGCTGGCCTAATCACGAGCCATGCCGAGGCTCTGCCCGTTCGTGTCGTTCGAGGTAAACACAAAGGTTCTCCTTTTGCCCCACCCGCGGGTTACGTATATTCGGGGCTCTATTTGGTCACCCAGTGGTGGATGGAGATGAGACCCGATGGCTTCCAAATCATTCGCTTCCGACTCGAGCGAATCGATGAACAAGTCCCACTTGAGCCGCAAGCGCTGAATCTACCCGACCCGGAATTTGCCACGACTATCGTGTCCCGCCGGATTCGAGACTCGCAGCTGTCGCGTGTGGTGAAAAAGCTCTATGACTATGAGTGTCAGGTCTGCGAAAATGCAATACCGACCGCGAACAACGCGTTCTACGCCGAGGGCGCTCACGTCAGACCGTTGGGACGACCCCATCTTGGCCATGACGCTCTGAGCAACATCCTGTGCCTGTGCCCGAATCACCACACTCAGTTTGATCTGGGAGGACTCGTTTTGACAGACCAGATGGAGGCCGTTGAGACACGAACGATGACCCCGATTGCCAGCCTGTCCTTCCGCAAAAATCACGTCGTCGCAGCTTCGAATGCTGGCTATCATCGAGCCCTCTGGCTAGTACTACAGTTGCGTTTGTGGGGTGTGGCCGCGGGTTTTGTAGTGGCATTGCTGGGCGCGGTGTTGGTGTTTTCGTCGCCAGAGGGAGCAGCGGATCACGTGGCGG
>NZ_SOGK01000071.1:0-15801 GCF_004564305.1 Cryobacterium sp. TMT3-29-2 | reverse complement strand
CTCATGGACGAACTCGCGGATCTCCGCCGCGTTGAACCCCGGGCTGATCGACATTCCCTTGCCTCCTACTGCTTGTGAAGTGACTCACAAGCAGCTTGACGCAGAGGGCTGAGAGCACAATCTCCGTCGAATTGGTTGGGAGCGAGCGGGAACGTCAGGGCAGCGGAAGGGCCTGGAAGTCCGTGCGGACCGCGGCGGGCCTGCCCGTCTTCTGCTCCAGCGCCGCCTCGTAGAGGGCGCGCTTGCCGAGCCCGGAGGCGGCGGACACATCGGCGGCGGCATCCTTGAGACGGATGCCCGACTCCACCAGTGCGAGCACCTCGGCCACCCCGGTCTCCAGGTCCAGTACGCGCGCCTCGGCCCCGGCGACCACGATGGCAATCTCGCCCTTGACCCCGGCGGCGGCCCACTCGGCCAGCTCGGTGGCCGTGCCCCGCTTCACTTCTTCATAGAACTTGGTCAGCTCGCGGCAGACCACGACGCGGCGCTCGGCGCCGAGCACAGCGGCCAGATCGGTCAGGGAGGCCGCCAGCCGGTTGGGCGATTCGAAGAAGACCATGGTGCGCCGTTCCGAAGACACCTCCCGCAGGGCCGAGACCCGGTCTCCGTGCTTGCGCGGGAGGAAGCCCTCGAAGGTGAACCGGTCCGTCGGCAGCCCGGACACGGCCAGCGCGGCAAGAACGGCCGACGGCCCTGGCAGCACGGACACAACGACGCCGGCCGCCACCGCGGCGTCCACCAGGTGGAAACCGGGGTCGGACACCGTCGGCATCCCCGCGTCGCTGAGCACCAGGATGTCGGTGTCGCGGGCGAGTTCGACGAGCTCGGCCGCCTTGCCGCGCTCGTTGTGGTCGTGCAGGCTGATCAGCCGCGGGCGGTTCTCGATGCCCAGCGCCTTCAGAAGGTGCACGGTCACCCGGGTGTCCTCGGCTGCGATGACCGTCATCGTGCCGAGCGCCTCGATCAGACGCGCCGACGCGTCGCCCAGGTTTCCGATCGGGGTGGCTGCCAGGAGGATCATGGTCCCAGTCTCGCAGCCCCGGCTCACTACGATGGTCACGTGTTCCTGACAAGCCGCGTTTTCCGCTGGGCCGGACCGCTGGCGGTGACCCTGCTCGCGGCGGTGCTGCGACTCTGGAACCTGGGTGCGCCGCATTCGCTGGTGTTCGACGAGACCTTCTACGTCAAGGACGCCTGGACCCTTTTCAACCTTGGCTACGAGTCGACCTGGCCCGAGGGAGCGGATGCCCTCTTCGCCGCCGGGCAGACCGACGTCTTCCTGTCCGACCCGTCGTTCGTGGTGCATCCACCGCTCGGAAAATGGCTGATCGCCCTGGGCATGGCGTTCGGCGGAACCGAACACAGCTGGAGCTGGCGGATCGCCACCGCCCTGATCGGCGTACTCGCGGTCGTGCTGGTGATGCTGATCGCCCAGAGGCTGTTCCGGTCGACCGTGCTGGCCGTGATCGCCGGGTTCCTCTTCGCCATTGACGGCAACGCCATCGTGATGTCGCGCGTGGCCCTGCTGGACAACTCCGTGATGTTCTTCACGCTCCTCGGATTCGGCGCCGTGCTGCTCGACCGGGACTGGCACGCCAACCGGCTGACCCTCCGCCTCACGCAGGCGCGAGACGCCGGGCGGGACCCGGGGTGGGGGCCGACCCTGTGGTGGCGGCCCTGGCTGCTCGCGGCCGGCCTCGCCTTCGGACTCGCCTGCAGCGTCAAGTGGTCGGGCATCTACTTCCTGGCTGCCTTCGGCGTCTACCTGATCGTCGTCGACGCCCTCGCCCGGCGGCGTGCCGGGCTCCCGTTCTGGCTGAGCGCCGCCGTGCTCAAGCAGGCGCCGGCGACATTCCTGTTGATCGTTCCGGTCTCCGTCGCCACCTACCTGGTCTCCTGGACCGGCTGGTTCGTCACCCAGGGAGGCTACTACCGCGACTGGGCGACCACGCCCGGGGCAGCTTGGACGGGCACCCTGGCTTGGGTGCCCGACACCGTGCAGAGCTTCTGGCACTACCAGATGGCGGCATACACCTATCACGTGGGGCTGTCCACGCCGCATCCGTACCAGGCGAACCCGCTGACCTGGTTGTTCATGACCCGCCCGACCAGCATGTACTACCGCGGGTCGTCGCTGGGCGAGAACGGATGCGACGTCACCACCTGCTCCGAGGCGATCTCCGGCATCGCGAACCCGCTGATCTGGTGGGCGGCCACGGCGGCGCTCGTCTACCTCGGGTACCGGCTGGCGCGCTACCGCGAGTGGCAGGTCGGTTTGATCCTGATGGGGCTGGTCGCCGGCTACCTGCCGTGGCTGATGTATCTGAACCGCACGGTGTTCCAGTTCTACACGATCGCGTTCGAGCCGTACCTGCTCCTCGGCCTCACTTTCGTGCTCGGTCTCCTCCTCCCCAGGGCACGCTGGGTCGTGGTCGGCTTCCTGGTGGCGGCCGCGCTCATCAGCGCCTATTTCTACCCGCTCTGGACCGGCATCCAAACCCCGTTCCCGTTCTGGCAGCTGCACATTTGGCTGCCCAGCTGGCGCTGACATTCACGTGCACTTCCGGGAAACTGAATGCCACTCATATGCCTCTGTGGGCATATAGCGACTGGGAAAGCGGTGTGAAAACTCCCTTCCCGACGGGGTGCGGCCCATAGGATACAAGTATCTGTTTCACGAGTGTTTGCTCTACCACCGGCTGAGAAGTCCGAATACAAACCAAAGGCCTCATGTCGGAAGCTGTTGCCGCACCCACGGTGCGTATTGTCAAGACCCGCCCGGGTGGCGATTCGAAAAACCCCACCACCGAGTATTCATCGCTGCTGCACACCGTGCGCAACCTTGGCCTGCTGAAACGTGCCACCGGTTTCTACTGGTTCGTCTTCTCCATGCTCGTCCTCGCCACCCTGGGAACCGGGACCGCCTTCGTGCTGCTCGGCGATAGCTGGTACCAGCTCATCGTCGCCGGCGTGCTCGGAATCATCCTCACCCAGTACGCGTTTCTCGCCCATGAGGCGTCGCACCGTCAGGTGTTCGAGGGTGGCCGCGCGAATGACCGCGCCGGGCGCATCCTCGCCAACCTGTTCGTCGGCATCAGCTACGCCTGGTGGATGAACAAGCACAGCCGTCACCACGCCAACCCGAACGTCATCGGCAAGGACCCCGACATCGCCCCCGACTTCATCGTGTTCCGCGAGGAAGACGCCGCGAAGGTCAGCTGGATCGGCTCGTTCGTCACCCGCAAGCAGGGTTACCTCTTCTTCCCACTGCTGATGGCCGAAGGATTCAACCTGCACGTGCAGGGCTTCAAGACCGTCTTCGGCAAGAAGAAGGTCGACAAGCGCTGGCTTGAGATCAGCATGCTGTCCACCCGCATCGTTCTCTACGTCGCCGTGATCTTCTACTTCCTGCCCCTCGGCATGGCGTTCGCGTTCATCGGCGTGCAGCTGGCCGTCTTCGGCGTCTACATGGGCGCGTCCTTCGCGCCGAACCACAAGGGCATGCCGCAGCTTCCCCACGAGAGCAAGGTGGACTTCCTGCGCCGCCAGGTGCTGACCTCCCGCAACATCCGCGGCGGCACGTTCATGGACACGTTCATGGGCGGTCTGAACTACCAGGTCGAGCACCACCTGTTCCCGAACATGGCCCGGCCGCACCTGCGCAAGGCGCAGGAGATCACCAAGGAGTACTGCAAGTCGCACAACATCCTTTACACGGAGACGTCGCTCTTCGAGTCGTACGGCATCGTCATCGCCTACTTGAACAAGGTCGGACTCGGCGCCCGCGACCCGTTCGACTGCCCGATGGTCGCCCGGTTCCACCACCGATAGAACCGAACCGACAGGCACGGCGGGGGGTGCGGAAGGGTCCGCCCCCCTTTTTCGTCGGTTCGGCGACGGTTCGGCGACGCGCGGCGGGACATCCGCGCGTAAACTTGCCCGAATGTGGCTGCCCGGGGTGCTCGTCGCGGCCGCCGCCGCGCTTCTCGCCGCAACGGTGCACGCTCTCTTCCCCGCACTTCCACTGCTCACCCTCGCGGTGGTCTTCGGAATCGTCGCCGGCAATCTTCCGCCCGCCCGCCGGGCGGTGACCGGGATCCTCGCCCCGGGCCTGAAGCTCGCGGCGAGCCGGTTCATGCGCATCGGCATCGTGCTGCTCGGCCTGAAGTTGAGCCTGGTGGACATCCTGGGCCTCGGCTGGGTTACGATCCTGACCACCGTGCTGATCGTGCTGATCACCTTCGTCGGCACGTACTGGCTCGGCCGCGCGGTTCGCCTGCCCGGGCGCCAGCCGATCCTGATCGCCACCGGCTTCTCGATCTGCGGGGCTTCAGCGATCGGCGCGATGAGCGGGGTGGTCAAGGCGAAGGATGCCGACACCGCCACCCCGATCGCCTTGGTCACCCTCTGCGGCACGCTGGCCATCGCGGTGCTGCCTGCGCTGTGGCATCCGCTTGGCCTGACCGAACTGCAGTTCGGGCACTGGGTCGGCGCGGGCGTGCACGACGTCGGCCAGGTGGTCGCGACCGCGCAGGTCGCCGGGCCGGCTGCGCTCGCCGTGGCCGTGGTCGTGAAGCTCACCCGGGTGCTGCTGCTCGCACCCCTCGTCGCCGTCGCCGCAGTCGGCGAACGTCGCCGCGAGACGCGTGTCGCCTCGGTGACGGATGCCCCCGCGTTCCGTCCGCCGATCATGCCGCTGTTTGTCGTCGGGTTCCTGGTCGCCGTGCTCGTGCGCACGTTCGTGCCGCTGCCGGGAGCCGTGCTGGTCGGCGCGGACACCGTGCAGACCTCCCTGCTCGCGATCGCGCTCTTCGGGCTCGGCGCTGCGGTGAACCTCCGGTCCATCCGGCGCACCGGGGGCAAGGCCCTCGGCGTGGGTCTGACCTCGTGGACGCTGATCGCCGGACTCGCCTTCCTGGCCGTGCAGCTGCCCTGAGCGGCTACCGCCCGGTCCAGGCCGCGCCAAGCCGCGCATAGCCGGCCCTAGCCGCTTCGACCCGAACGAATTCGACGGAGATTTTCCGGGAAATGGCGCAAAACAGCCCGGAATCGGGCTCTGTGCTTAAAATCTCCGTCGAATTGGTTCAACGTCGGACCGGCCGCTCAGCTTAGCGGCGTGCGAGCCAGCCGCCGGCATCGGCGTTCGGCGCCCGGTTCAGGGCGAAGAGCGGCGACGCGGCGGCGGCATCCGTTGCCAGGTCCGCGAGGATTCGCCCCACCACCGGCGTGAACTTGAAGCCGTGGCCGCTGAAGCCGGCACCCACGATCACCGGGCCCACCCGGTCCAGCACGAAGTCTTCGTCGACTGTCGTCGTGTAGGTGCAGCTGACCGGTTCGAGCGCCCCGGGGTCGGCGCCGGGCAGCCACTCCCGCACATAACGCGCCAGGCCGGCCAGTTGAACGGGCTCGGGTCGGAAGCTGCGCGCATCCGGATCGGTGCCGGGCCCCACGCCGTGCCAGCCCGCCTTGATCCCCTGGCCGGGCGTGTACATGCCGTAGACCGGCGAGTACCAGTAGCCGTAGCGCGGGTCGGACCAGGCCGGTGAGTGGTTGAAGCCGGGCCACTCGGTCTCGGCGCGCGCGGCGGCGGCCGGGGAGCCGTCGCGCAGGGCGAAGTGCGCCGGCTGCTCCTGCGTCACGGTGAGGCGCGGCAACGGCACCACCCCGGCCAGCAGGCCGCCGGTCCACGCGCCGACCGTGACGACGACGCGGCGGGCAAGCACCGTGCCGAACTCGTGGGTCACGCGTACCCGGTCCTCGCCCTGCACCTCGAGCCGCAACACGCGCACCCCGTGCCGCACGTCGGCGCCGGCGACGACCGCGGCGGCCTGCAGGGCGGCGACCGCGGCATCCGCGTTCACCCGACCCGCGTCGGGGGCGAACAGCACCCGGCCATCGAAGCGGATGCCCGGCCAGCGTTCGGCCGCGGCCTCCGGCGCGAGGAACTCGGCGCCCAGGCCTACCCGGGACAACGCGGCCGCCACCCGGTCGAACGACGGATTCGCCCCGTGGTTGACGACGCCGACCTGGCTGAGCAGGCCGCTCTGCGTCTCGGCTTCCAGCTCGCGCCACAGCGGCAGCGCCTCGGCGAGCATTGACACGTAGGTCGGTTCCGCGTAGGCGGTGTTGAAATTGCGGGAGGCGCCATGCGAAGCGCCGTTGACGTGCCCGGGTTCGAACCGCTCCAGCACGGTGACCGGTCGGCCCCGCCGCGCCAGCTGCCAGGCCGTCGCCGACCCCATCGCCCCGCCGCCGATGACGACCGTCTCCACGCTCTCTTCCATGCCCCCATCCTGCCCGACAGCCCGAAGCAGGGGCAGCAAGGACGAACCACGGCGACATCCGTTTCGTACTGTTACGCCCCCGGACTGAACGCCCGCCGATCCTCGCTAACGTAAGGCCATGGCAGATCGCGAGTACGGTTTCAAGACCCGGGCAATCCACGCAGGCAACATCCCCGACGCCGTCACCGGCGCCCGGGCCCTGCCGATCTACCAGACCAGCGCATTCGTCTTTGATGACACGAAGGATGCCGCGGCCCGGTTCGCCCTACAGAAGTACGGCAACGTCTACTCCCGCCTCTCGAACCCGACCGTGGCGGCATTCGAAGAACGCGTGGCCAGCCTCGAGGGCGGACTCGGCGCCGTCGCCACCGCCAGCGGCCTCTCCGCGCAGTACATCACCTTCGCCAGCCTCGCCGGCTCGGGCGATCACATCGTCTCCAGCGCGAACCTCTACGGCGGCTCGATCACCCAGCTCGACGTGACCCTGCGCCGTTTCGGGGTCGAGACGACGTTCGTGCGGAGCGCGGATCCGGCCGACTACGCCGCCGCGATCACCGAGAAGACCAAGTTGATCTTCGCCGAGACGGTGGCCAACCCGTCCGGCGAGGTCGCCGATATCGAGGGGCTCGCCGCCGTCGCCCACGCGGCCGGGATCCCCCTGGTGATCGACTCGACCATCGCCACGCCCTACCTGACCCGGCCGATCGAGTGGGGCGCCGACATCGTGATCCACTCCGCCACCAAATTCCTCGGCGGGCACGGTACCACGCTCGGTGGAGTCGTCGTCGAGAGCGGACGCTTCAACTGGCACAGCGACAAGTTCCCGCTCTTCGGCGAGCCGGTGCCCAGCTACGGCGGCCTCGAGTGGGCCGGCAACTTCGGCGAGTACGCCTTCCTCACCCGGCTGCGCGCCGAGCAGCTGCGCGACATCGGGCCGGCCCTCTCCCCGCACTCCGCGTTCCTGCTCGCGCAGGGCGTCGAGACGCTGCCGTTCCGCATGCAGGCGCACGTGGACAACGCACGCGTCGTGGCCGAATGGCTCGACGCGGACCCGAGGATCGACTTCGTCAACTGGGCCGGGCTGCCGGCCCATCCGCACTACCAGCGCGGCCTCAAATACCTGCCGAAGGGTCCCGGCTCGGTTTTCAGCTTCGGGGTCACGGGCGGCCGCGACGCCGGGCGCAGCTTCATCGAATCGGTCGACCTGGCCAGCCACCTCGCCAACATCGGAGACGCCAAGACCCTGGTCATCCACCCGGCCTCCACCACCCACGCGCAGTTGAACGAGACCCAGCTCGTGGACGCCGGCGTCCTGCCCGGCCTCGTGCGCATCAGCGTGGGCATCGAAGACGTCGAGGACATCATCTACGATCTCGACCAGGCTCTCGGCCGGATCGCGGGCGCCAAATGAGCGGGCATCAGCTGAACAGCGACACCGTCTCCGGCACCACCCCGGCCACGGCTGCCACCGCACATGACACCGTGCACCTCGCCAACGGGCTCAGCTGCTCGGTTCCCACCGGTTCCCCGCTCGCGAAGCTGCTGAAATCCCAGCGCACCTGGGAAGGCCCCGACGCCAAGGCCCGGTTGAAGATCCTGCGGGCGGCGAAGTCGATCGCCATCGTCGGCGCGTCGCCGAACCCGGCCCGCTCCAGCTATTTCGTGGGCACCTACCTGCAGCAGTCGAGCGACTACCGGGTGTACTTCGTCAACCCGAACGCGAAGACCATCCTCGGCGAAACGGCGTACCCCGACCTCGCGTCGCTGCCCGAGGTGCCCGACATCGTCGACGTCTTCCGCCGGGCCGGCGACATCCCCGCCGTGATCGACGAGGTTCTCGCCATTGGTGCCCCCACCGTCTGGGTGCAACTCGGTATCTGGAACCAGGAGGCCGCCGAATACGGTGAATCGAAGGGCCTCACCGTGGTGATGGACCGTTGCATCAAGATCGAGCACGCCCGGTTCCACGGCGGGCTGCACCTCCTCGGGTTCGACACCGGCCAGATCACGGCGCGCACGACCATCCGCTGACCGTGCCCCGGCGTGGCACCGGGTCACGGTTACGATGGTGCGATGACTGCGTATGTGTCGGCACTCGACCTCTTCTCCATTGGAATCGGCCCCTCCAGCTCCCACACGGTCGGCCCGATGCGGGCGGCGCTCACCTTCGCCGACCACCTCCGCGACGGTGGTCGACTCTCCGAGGTGGCCCGGATCAGCTGCTCCCTGTACGGCTCGCTCGGCTCCACCGGGCTCGGGCACGGCACACCCGACGCGGTGCTGGCCGGCCTCGCCGGGCTGCGCCCCGAGACCTGCGACCCAGATGCCGTACGCTCTGCCTGGTCCGGCCTGGCCGACGACGCCGTGCTCCTGCTCGGCGGCAGCCATCCCATTCCGGTCCGCAAGGACGATGTCGCCTTCGAGGCACGCACCCGGTTGCCCGGTCACCCCAATGCGCTGACGCTGACGGCCTGGGGCCACGACGGCCTCCCCCTGCTGGAAGAGACCTGGTACTCGATCGGCGGCGGTTTCATCCGCCGCGACGGCGACCCGATCGGCCCCGGCCGGTGCGCACCGCAGCCGAGGCAGTATTCCTCCAGCGCCGAACTCCTCGCCCTCTGCGATCTCGACGACGTCGCCATCTGCGACATCGCCCGCGCCAACGAGGAGGCGATCCACGGGGCCGCGGCGCTCGACGCCGGCCTTGACGCTATCTGGGACGCCATGCACGTCTGCGTGGAGGCCGGGCTCGCGGCCACTGGCACCCTCCCTGGCGGCCTCCGCGTCAAGCGCCGCGCCGCCGCGATACGCATGCAGCTTGAGGAATATGACCGGTTGCCGCTGCGCGAACGCGACACCTCGACCGAGTGGTTGCACGCCTTCGCCCTTGCCGTCAACGAGGAGAACGCCGCCGGAGGCCGCGTGGTCACCGCCCCCACCAACGGCGCGGCCGGCATCATCCCCGCGGTCGGCCACTACTACCTGCGCTTCGTACCCGGAGCGGATGCCGCGGGCATCCGTCGCTATCTACTCACCGCCGTCGCCATCGGTTCGCTCGTCAAAGCCAACGCCTCCATCTCCGGGGCGGAGGGCGGCTGCCAGGCCGAGGTCGGTTCCGCCTGCGCCA
Source organism: Cryobacterium sp. TMT3-29-2 (assembly GCF_004564305.1). Taxonomy (NCBI): domain Bacteria; kingdom Bacillati; phylum Actinomycetota; class Actinomycetes; order Micrococcales; family Microbacteriaceae; genus Cryobacterium; species Cryobacterium sp. TMT3-29-2. The sequence goes on along the minus strand of NZ_SOGK01000071.1, from coordinate 6,390 downwards.
TGGCATCCGGCGCCCTCTGCGCCGTGCTCGGCGGTACGCCGCGGCAGGTGGAGAACGCGGCCGAGATCGCGATGGAGCACCACCTGGGCCTCACCTGCGACCCCGTCGGCGGGCTCGTGCAGGTGCCCTGCATCGAGCGCAACGCCATCGCCTCCTCGACGGCCGTGTCGGCCGCCCGGCTGGCCCTGCACGGCGACGGCACGCACCTCGTCTCCCTCGACGCCGTGATCGAAACCATGCGCCAGACCGGCCTGGACATGTCGACCAAGTACAAGGAGACCAGCGAGGGTGGGCTCGCGGTCAATGTGATCGAATGCTGACACCGCCACCCGCGGCCTAAACTGGCAGCATCCGCTCGGGGGATCGAGCGGCGCTTTCTTTGAGGGGGACATCCGATGAATTCTGCTCGACCGACACCCGCCCACCCAGCGGCCCGGGCCGCTCTGGCCGCCCTGCTGCTGCTGCCGCTCGCCCTGGCCGGTTGCGCCGGCGCCCCGGCCCCGGTGGTCACCGCGACCGTGACCGTGACGCCCACCCCGACGCCCACGCCGACGCCGACGCCGACATCCGTACCCGAGGCCGTCGTCGCGCCGGATCCGACCATCACGCCCAACGCCGAGGCCGTGCCGGCCGAGCCGCTGCCTGAGGGCCCGGCCGTCGACCTAGGTGCCGCCGTCGGTGCCGCCGGCGCCCCTGTCACCGACGGCGCGGGTGCCCCGAGCAGCTACTCTGTGCTGGAGGGCGACGACTTCTTCGCCATCGCACAACGGTTCGACCTGCCGGTGCAGCAGCTGCTGCGCATGAACCCCTCGGTGTCGGGCCTGGGCGAGGACATCTATATCCGGGACGTGATCAACCTCGACTGGACCACCACCGGGTAGCACCTCCGGCGGCACTTTCCCAGCTTCCCGATAGGGCCCCGATAGCCGACTCCCCAACAGTGATGACACGCCTCGAACGTCGGGGCGGCACAGAAGTGGAGTCCCCATGAAGAAGCTTCAGAAAGCACTCGTCGGCACCGCCATCGTCGGTTCCGTGCTCGGCGCCGGAGCGTTCCGCCTGACCCAGGTCAGTTCCGCATCCACCCCGACGGATGTCCCGAGCGCCACCTCGACGCCCGACCCCGGCGACTCGACTGACACCCCGGCGAACCCCGAAAAGCGCACGACCACGCGGACGACGACACCGACCCCGGCCCGGATGGCACCGACACCGGTGCGGGCACGGATGCCGACGTCCCGGATGGCACGGACGGCACCGCGAGCGAGGCCCTGTAACGCCTCCGCCCCGAACGAATTCGACGGAGATTTTGCCAAGTCCGGCCCTGAACACGCCGCTACGGTGCGTTTTCCCGAAAATCTCCGTCGAATTCGTTCGCCTCCGGCACGGCACCCCTCCGGCACGGCACCCCTCCGGCACGGCACCCCTCCGGCACGGCACCCCTCCGGCACGGCACCCCTCCGGCACGGCACCCCTCCGGCACGGCACTCCTCCGGCACGGCACCCCTCCGGCACGGCACAGCACGCCACCGGCCGGGCACGCCACCGGAACGGCGCTGCGCTCCGCCACCCCGTGCCGCGCAGCGCTGCACGGCACCCACGGGTGCGGCCGATCGTGACCGACCGGGGATACCGCGACGGAGGGGCCGGGACTGACCCGGCTAGTGGGTCAGCAGGTTGATGCGCTCGATCAGGGCGATCGTACGCAGCGACTCACGCGGGTCCACGGGCACCGGGGCCCCGCGCAGGATGGCGTCGGCGAGACCGGTGTAGAACGCCGCGTAGTTGCCGCGTTCGGCCGGCACCCGGGTCAGCGACCCGTCACGTCCGAGCATGCCCCAGGCGGACTCCGGATCGACCCCGAAACCCGGGTCGGTCGGGCGCGCCCCGGCAGCGAGGGCGGCCTCCTGGCCGTCGAGTCCCCACTTGGTGTAGCCGGATTCGGAGCCGAGCACGTGGAAGCGCGGGCCGACCTGGGCGGCGATGCCGTTCATCCACAGGTGCGAGCGCACCCCCGACCCGTGGTGCAGCGCCACGAAGGTGTCGTCGTCGGCGGCCCCTCCCGGCCGTCGCGTCACGGTCTCCGCGTAGACGCCGTCGACCGGACCGAACAGCGCCAGGGCCTGGTCGATCAGGTGCGCGCCGAGGTCGAACAGCACCCCGCCGCCCTGCTGGATGGTCGCGCCGACCTTCCACTGCTTGGTCTGCTCGGGCTTCCACCACTCGAACCGGGACTCGAATCGGCGAACCTCGCCCAACGCCCCCGCGGCGATTACGCCGCGCAGGGTGAGGAAGTCGCCGTCCCAGCGCCGGTTCTGGAAGACGGTGAGCAGCAGACCGAGACGCTCGGCCTTCTCGATCAGGCCGCGGCCCTCCCGGGGAGTCACCGCGAACGGCTTGTCGACGACCACGGCGAGCCCGGCGTCGAGGGCCGCGTGGGCGAGCTCGACGTGCGTGCCCGAGGGCGAGCCGATCACGACCAGGTCCAGGTCGTCGGCGGCGGCGAACAGGTCGTCCGCGGTCGGCACCAGGCGAACACCCGGGTGCCGCCCGCCGGCCAGCTCGCGCCGCGCCGGGTCACGGGTCACGATCAGGTCAAGCGAGAACTCGGGGTTCGCGGCGAGGAGCGGGCTGTGGAACACGCGCCCGGACGTGCCGAACCCGATCAGTCCGGTGCGGATGGGGGCGACGGATGCTGGGGACGGCGTCATACTCCCACGGTACTCCCGCGGCCGCTTCCGTCCGCGTCCCTACGGCCGGTTCACCCCGGTGACCCGCACGACGGCGGCGCCGAGCTCGTCGGAGTCGGCCAGGTCGACCGTGGCGCTGATGCCCCAGTCGTGGTCCCCCGCCGGGTCGTCGAAGATCTGTCGCACGGTCCAGACGGATGCGCCCTCGTCGAAGATGATCAGGCCAGCGCTGCGCGCATTCGCCCCGGTCAGCAACTCATCGTGTTCGGCGTAGTAGCCGTCCATGGCGTCGCCCCAGGCATCCGCGTGGAAACCGTGCTCTCGGTCCAGTTCGCCCAGCGCGTCGTAGTTCTCGAGCGCGGCCAGCTGCACCCGGCGGAAGAGCTCGTTGCGCACCAGTATCCGGAACGCGCGCGCATTGGTGGTCAGGCGGCGCGGCGCGGGCGGCAGCACCGACTGAGCCGCACCCGCGTGCACGGTCAGGTCCGGGTGGATGAGTTCCTCCCACTCGTCGAGCAGGCTCGAGTCGACCTGGCGCACCAGCTCGCCCAGCCATTCGATCAGGTCGAGCAGGTCCTCCGTCTTGGCGTCGTCGGGGATGGTCTGCCGGGCGGCCCGGTAGGCGTCCGAGAGGTAGCGCAGCACGACGCCCTCGCTCCGGGCGAGCTTGTAGAACGCCACGAACTCGCCGAACGACATGGCCCGCTCGTACATGTCCCGCACGACCGTCTTCGGGCTGAGCTCGAAGTCGGCGATCCACGGCTGGGATTCCTTGTAGGTGGTGAAGGTGTAGTCCAGCAACTCCTCGAGCGGCTTCGGCCAGGTGATCTCCTCGAGCAGCGCCATCCGCTCGTCGTATTCGATGCCCTCGCGTTTCATGGCGTTCACGGCCTCGCCGCGGGCCGCGAACTGCTGGCCCATCAGCACCGGACGCGGGTCGTCGAGGGTGGCCTCGACGATGGACATCATGTCGAGGGCGTAGTGGCCGCTGCCAGGCCCGGCCACGTCGGGGTCGGCGTCGAGCAGGTCGAACGCGGCGAGCGCGAAGGGCGACAAAGGCTGGTTGAGGGCGAAATTCGGCTGCAATTCAACGGTCAGACGGATGTCCCCGGTCGCGCTCTGCTCGACGATCCCGGCCGACCGCAGGGTCTTGTAGATGCCCAGGGCACGCCGGGCGTGCGCGAGCTGGCGCTTCCAGGGTTCGTGGTTGTCGAAGATCAGCGCGTGGACGTGGCCGAACGCGTCGCCGCCGCGACCGATCACGTTGATCAGCATCGCCGCGGTCATCTGCATGCTCGAGTGCATGGTTTCGGGCTCGGCGGCTACGAGCCGCTGGAACGAGGGCTCACCCCAGGAGACGAAACCCTCGGGCGCCTTCTTGCGGATGATCTTGCGCTTCTTCTTGGGGTCGTCGCCGGCCTTCTCGATGGCCTTGAGGTTGTCGGTCTCGTGGTCCGGCGCCTGGATGACCACCGTTCCGGCCGTGTCGTAGCCGGCCCGGCCCGCGCGGCCCGCGATCTGGTGGAACTCGCGGGCGTTGAGCTGGCGCATCTTGACGCCGTCGTACTTGGTGAGCGCGGTGAAGAGCACGGTGCGGATCGGCACGTTGATGCCCACGCCGAGGGTGTCGGTGCCGCAGATGACGCGGAGCAGGCCGCGCTGGGCGAGCTGCTCGACCAGGCGGCGGTACTTGGGCAGCATGCCTGCGTGGTGCACGCCGATACCCATCCGGATCAGCCGGGACAGGGTCTTGCCGAAACTCGTCGTGAAGCGGAATTCGCCGATCAGTTCGGCGATCGCCTCCTTCTGATCCTTGGTGGCCACCTTGACGCTGCTGAGCGCCTGGGCCCGTTCGAGCGCGGCCGCCTGCGCGAAGTGCACGATGTAGATCGGGGCCTGCCCGGTCTTCAGCAGTTCCTCCACGGTCTCGTGCACGGGCGTGGTCTCGTAGTAGTAGTGCAGCGGCACGGGCCGTTCCACTCCCGTGACGACCGCGGTGGGCCGCCGGGTGCGGCGGGACAGGTCGTCGGCGATGAAGGTGACGTCGCCGAGGGTCGCCGACATCAAGATGAACTGAACCCCGGGCAGCAGGAGCAGCGGCACCTGCCAGGCCCAGCCACGATCGGGGTCGCCGTAGAAGTGGAACTCGTCCATCACGACCTGGTCGACGGGGGTGTCCTCACCGTTACGCAGGGCGAGGTTGGCGAGGATCTCGGCCGTGCAGCAGATGATCGGGGCGTCCGCGTTGACCGATGAGTCCCCGGTCATCATGCCCACGTTCTCGGCGCCGAAGATCTCCACCAGCGCGAAGAACTTCTCGCTGACGAGGGCCTTGATCGGCGCCGTGTAAAAGGTGCGCTTGCCGGCCGAGAGCGCGGCGAAGTGCGCGCCGACGGCGACCAGGGACTTGCCGGTGCCGGTCGGGGTGCTCAGGATCAGGTTCGCCCCGGAGACGATCTCGATCAGGGCTTCCTCCTGAGCGGGGTAGAGGGACAGTCCCTGCTCACCCGCCCACGTTTCGAAGGCCTCGAACAGCACATCGGGATCGGTGACGTGCGGGAGAGCGGTGAGGGTTGCCATGATCCTTCGATCCTGCCCTATTCCACTGGGCGTCCGCTCCGCACCCGGCGGCCGGGGGTCAGATCCCGAGGAGTTTGGCCTTCGCCGCCGAGAACTCGGCCTCGCTGATGACGCCGGCCGTTTTCAGGGTGGCCAGCCGCTCGATCTGCGCGCCCAGGTCGTCGGCGGCCGGCGCGGGCTCCGCCTGCTGCTGGTACTGCTGCTCGGCCGCGGCCTGCTGCCGGTACTGCTGGTCGGCTACGGCCTGCTGCTCGGCGGCCTGCTGGTCCGCTTTGCCCTGCTGGCGCCGGCTCACGTTGCCGGCGACCGCGGTCGCTGTTCCGGCTACCACGGCGGTGCGGGCCATGGTGCCTACCAGGCCGGGTCGGCCCATTCGTCGAGGCATTGTGTTCCTTTCATCGGGCCCGGACACGCCGGGCCGGTCTCAGATTGTGTGCTGGTCAGGTCTGCTGCGGGCGGCGGAGCTAGTCCGTGTCGGTGTCGCCCTCGGCGAGAGCCTCGAGCACTTCCTCGACCACCATTCCGGGGATCCGGACGGTGTCGACGAGTATCCCGCCGGAATTCACGATGGCGTCCCGCAGGGGCTTGATCCAGGTGTGTTCGAAGACCAGGATCGCCGCCGAGCAGTTGTCGTCCAGCTTCGCCGCGAGCTCCTGCACATCGTCGTCGGAGAGGAGGCCGTTGATCGTGTCCATGACCTCGGTGAGCGCCGACGCATCGACGCTGGCGCCGAGTTCCTCGAATTCCGAATAGGTGATCGTTCCTTCGGCATCCTTCATCACGAACAGACCGTCGACGATGCTGATCGTTTCGGCATCGACGAGGTCGTTCAGCGCCGGCATGATCTCGCCCGTGAACCTGTTTCCGGGGAATTCGACGACCAGGATTTCGATGGGACCAAGCATGGGTTCTCCTCCGGTTGAGCGTGGACACAGGGACGATAAACCCGATCACCCCGGCCATCAAGGGCCATTGCGGGAGGACTCACAGCCCGCAAATCTAAGCTGGCGGAATGGCCAGCCGCGGATTCTCCTCGTCCCCTCCTCCGACGCCGCCCGCGCCCGAACCCCCGGCCCGATCCGCCGCGTCGCGGCCCGGGCCGCCCGCGGCTGCCGGCGTG
>NZ_SOGK01000056.1:0-15717 GCF_004564305.1 Cryobacterium sp. TMT3-29-2 | reverse complement strand
GGCGACGAATCAACGCCCAATCTTCCACTGTGATCACCCATCCAATCGTGGTCGAGTGGACTAGTTTTCAACCGTCGATTCTGGCTGGGTATTCAACCGTCGCTGACAGATGGTTGACCTCATCTTCCTAATGAGGAGCTCTTCGGCGGCTTGTAGCGCCTCGGAGTCGTTCTTGGTGCTGGCTGTCGCAGCCTCACCGAGAGCTTGTTCGATCCGCTCAGACCAGCGAGGAGTGGTCAATCCGGGGTGTTGTACCATTCGAGCCAGGCACTGCCCTCGGCGATGCGCCGCTGATTCTCGGGGTCGTTTTTCCACTCTGCATTCTTGCGGCAGAGGTGGCACGTCACATCATTCGGTTCGCCTGAGGTGAGGCGCGGGGTTGTCGCGCCGCACGGGTAGAAGCCACTGTTGTTTTCGAGATGGATCTTGTGCGAGCCCGTCATGTATTCACTCCCATGGCTTCGAAGACACTGATCATGCGAAGAAATCCTCGTCGATCTCGACGACCCTATAGGTCTCACGTACCTGGACACCAACCCCGTAACGAATCATCAGGCTGGTGAGGCGCTTACCGTCGATCAGAATGACGCGCGTTGGAACACCTTCGGCGTAGACGCGGGCGCCATCTGAAAAGCGGCTGGACGTGATGAATACTCCGCTGTCTGCTTTTCCGCTAAGTGCGCCCACGAAGGCCTGGATGTCGGGTCGCCCGACGACGTTACTGTCGGCGTATCGCTTCGCTTGAATGTACACGCGGCTGAGGCCAAGCACGTCTCGGTCAATGACGCCGTCAATGCCGCCGTCGTTGCTGAGCCGCGTGACACTGCCGCTACCGGTCGTACCTCCGTAACCCATGGCGAGCAACAACTACACAACCGCCTGCTCGAAGAAGCCGGGTTCCTTGCCCTGGAGTCGTTCGAGCAACTCCACAGCCACTTCTTCATGGATGCGTTCAACCCCGCTCTGGACCTGTTCAGTGGGGGTCATCGTTTCCGTGTCGTGCACAGTATTTGGATCGAGAGCATTCGTCGATCGCTCGCTCTTTTGATACACGCGGATCGGGGACTGCGGGTCCCTCCCGAGCATGCGAATATCGCTCTCTTTCACACCGTTCGGGAACCTCGTGAGGAGCTGCCTGCCAGCGTCGGTGATGGCGTAGTGCCCACGCTTGGGACGGGTGAGTGCGCCGACGTTAGTCAGGAACGAGACACCCCAGCCGATGCGATTCTCGTACTTGACCTGACTACCCGAGGGCAGCATCTCTTGTCTCTGCTCGTCTGTCAGGGCCGCCTGATCGGCGACCAGGGGCTGAAACTCACGCCAATGGCGAACGACCCCGTCGCTCAAGACTTGAAGCGTCGGGATCATGAAGCCCTCCCAGTTGGGCATCAGATCGTTCACTTGGCTCCCCCATCATTCACCGCTGTAGTTCTTTGCTTCGAACCCGAGCGTATGGCAAAGCGTGTTTGCGATTTGGCCAGAGTCTTATGGCGGACACTGCGCCACCTTCGACGCTCGCGACGGTCGGGCGCGAGACGCTGGCTGCGTTACAGAGCTCAGTTCGGGACCAACCCCGCGCCCTCAGATGGATCGTAGGCCCGAGACAAGCCAGGCGAACCGCCTGCGGATGCCGTTGACGACATCGTGATCAGCGATCGCGACGAGGACTTCGTGCAGTTCGTCGTCGATGATGTCGCCACGCGCCGCGCGGCCGAGGCTGCTTTCTACGTGCGCGCCGAATCTCCTTGATTCAAGAACTCGTGTACGTCGATCGGGGGGATCGACTCCTGACCAGTCCGTGCGCGAATCGACAAGTTGCTGCGAGTCTCGCCGCTGAGCACCAGCGGTCGCTCGTGCGAAGTGCCCGGTTGGCCCACGCTGACCGCTCCTTTTCTTGGGCGGGCATAAAGGGAATCAGGCCCCCACACTTCATGTGGAACGCACTCTGTTCCCCGGGGCAGTGGGGCCTACCCTTGACCGTCCGTCTTGCGGGTAGTTTGACCCGTCGGTTCAAGGACTTGTTAGGAGAGGGCTGTTGTCGATAGTGCGATCGCGGTCGCGCCCTGCACCGGCGATGATGCGAGCAACGATCAGCATGACGAGCAGGATCCCTAAAAGGACGGGGAACATGTTCCCGATCAGCCACAGCGCCCCGTTCCACGGCGGAAAGACGCTCGGGTCAAAGCCCTCTGATTGTTCGGATCGTTCACCGAGGTAGTCGCCCTGCACGTCAACGAAGACCGCAATCATGATGGCGACCGCCAGAGCGACCGCCGAGACCACAATCGCCGCTGTCAGCACCAATTTCAATTGTGGTGCGGTCCGATAAACACGGTTGACTTCCGACATGAGCCTGACCATACCAGCCAGCCCTCCGGCTCCTGAAGGCGTGCAGAAATCACCTCGTCAAACTTCGGACTGAGATGAGGAAGCGCCCTATTTGACTCCTGAAGCGGGGCACACACGCCAGGCACGCGCTCCGCGTGGCCAGGTTGGTGCTGATCGCTCCTCCAGCGGCTTATCTCGTCGATGAGCCATCCGATGCCCACACGCTCAGCGAGAAGCGGCGCGGGGATTCGATTTTCGAAGCCGCATTCGCAGCTTTGGAAGCGGGGTCCCAGACGGTTGACGATAGTCCTTGAGACGCTCGGCGCTGAGGTATGCGCGGCCGACTGATACTCAAAAGTGCGCTGCTCTCGTTCTAGACGATCGGAGTCTTTCGATCCTTTTGAGTCTGGGTCTTCATTCAAATCAACATGGGGTGCCGGCGGTATCGGGGCTGGCCTATCGACAGCTGGCTGAAGGCCCGTTGGTTTCTCCGCGTATTTCAGTCGCCCTGTTGACGCCCTGCGAACCGTCTATGCCTGGCCTCCGAGATGACAGCACCGACCAGAAGGATCGCCACGATGATGGCGCTCACAATGAGCACCCCAACTCTCCCCCACGTGAAGGAAAGCTGCGCAGCAATTGCGGCAGCGGCAGCCAAAAATACGTTCCGCCAGATTCGAGCCCGGTTCGCCACGAGATCGGGCTGAACAGTGTTGGGAACTCTCAAGTTTCGAAGTCTCCGTCCGATCTCTGTGAATTCAAATGTTTGCGCTTGAAAGCACGCTTGCGGTCCGCGCGTACGGCCGCAACGATACCGGGCACCACCCACGTGACTAGCGCGAGTATGGCAACAACCGCCCAGATGATCAATGAAAGCGAACCGGCTTGGATTAGCCACGCCACCGAAGAAAGCACGAGTTGAGCCAACGCGGACAACGCCACCAATCCGTCCCTGCGGGAACTAGCGGACGGTCTATCGTTCGTCAAAAACATCCCCCGATTGAATGGACGACTGGAGTGCTTGATGATGCGAACCACGTTCTGCGCCGTCCGCGGAACATTGGTCGCGATCCCTTGGGCACTAGTGCGGCGGATGCTGCGACAGGGAGCCCCGTGGAAAAGCAGCGCGTGATCATTCCATACCCATGACCACATCTTGCCATCCGGTGCACCGCTGTCGGCAGCGGCTTCAGGAACTGATTGGACAACCACGCTCCCGGAACCCAAGCAACCCGGCCGTATCTCAAGTCGCCGCCGAATCGCCAACCCAGGTCTCACAGAGGGTTCCTCATAGGGGAACGAAAAATCGACAGGGGTTCGGCGGTCGCGCCGGCTCGCTATTCCTCGTCTTTTGCGAATGCTCTGTCGAGGAGAGCCGCGGTCGCCGGGTTCACCAGTTCGCTGCGTTGGATGTAGTGCATGATCGTGACCCTGGTGTCGGTGTGGCCGAGCAACTCTGCGGCAAGTTCGATGCTGGCGTTGTCGTTGACCGCGGTGGCGACCGTGCGGCGGAACATGTGCGGGGTCACCCCGTTGATGCCCGCACCCTCGAGCACCAGTCGCAGTTGTCGACGCACGTTCGCCGTGGTCAGCGGGGTGCCGTCACGGGACTGGAACAGCAACGAATCCAGGCCCATGCTCCCGACCTTAGCGAGCCGCCGGCGGACCGCGTCGGAGGTGAAGGTGGGGATGGCGACAACCCGGGTGGACTTGGCGGTTTTGGGGTGGTCCTGCCGGAAGGTCTTCTCCCCCTTGCGGCTGACGATGGTGCCGGCCAGGCGGATGGAGGGCACCGGGCTGGTGATGTCGACGTCCCGGCGACGGATGGCTAGGACCTCGCCGATCCGCGCTGAGGTGCCGAGCATCACCTCGATGATGGCGCCGAGCTGGCCGTCGGGCTTAGGGCCGGAGATGTGGTCGGCGGCGCTTTCCCACTGGGCGATCGCCGCACGGATTACGTTGACCTCCGGGGCCATGAGCGCGGCGGGGATGTGCGGCTCGCGGTGCAGGCGAGCGACGTGGTCCATCGGGTTGCGCGGCAGAACCTCGTGCCGCACCGCCAGCTCGAGGGCGAGCCGAAGCACCACCCGGGCCTGCTTGGCGCGGTTGTAGGAGATCTTCGCGAGTTGCTTGATGAACTTGTCGCAGCGGGCAACCCCGATCTCCCGCAGCGCAAGGTGGTCGAAGGCGGGTGAGACGAGGGTGCGCATGTTGCGCTCATAGAGGTTCCGGGTGGTGCGGGAGATCCGGGCCTCCAGGTCGATGTCCTCCAACCAATAGGTCACCAGGTCGCGGAACAGGCTGTCCGGCGACAAGCTCGTGTCGGCGGGCTGGAACAGGTCCCGGTCGGCGATCTTGGCCTTCAGGGCTCGTTCGGCGGCCCTGGCGGTGGTGCCGCTGGCCTGCACCAGACGCGCGTGGCCGTCCCAGTCTCGATAACGGGTCCGGGCCGCGAATCGGCCGGACGGCAGCTTTCGGGTGGTGATGTCACCGATGGTGCCGATGGTCAACCGTTGCCGGGGCATCTCAGCTCACCGCCGATCGGTGCGCCTGGGTTCGCTGGTGGGTTCGCGCTGTTGGGCGATCCAGGCCCGCACATCGGAGATGGCGAACTTGAGGTGTTTGCCGAACCGGTAGGCGGTGGGGCCTTTGCCATGCACCCGCCAGTCGTAGACGGTGGAGATCGGGATGCCCAGGTAGGCCGCCAGCTCGGCAACGTCCATCAGGGGCTCCAGGCCCCAGTCGTCGGTGGATGAAGAGGTTAGGTTCTCGTTGTGAATGCTCATATCCAAGAGGTGCGCACGAGAATCCCGGATGATCGGGAGGAACCGAAACCGACCTCAGCGCCCCGCACGACAGGGCCGGCTGAGCGGCTGAAATGGGCTGAAAGTGATGGGGTAGTGATGGGAACATCAAATCTCTTAACCAAAAAAGTCCCGGAAACCCTTGAGTTTCCGGGACATTTGGTCGGGCTGACAGGATTTGAACCTGCGACCCCTTGACCCCCAGTCAAGTGCGCTACCAAGCTGCGCCACAGCCCGCCGCTCCTGAGCGATTCCGACTGACGGAACCAACAGGAGACAACTCGAACAGCTTACCGCGTCCGGAGAGCCCTCGCGCACAGTCTGGGGCCGGGGAGGGAAAGTCCTGGCGTCTCAACGAACGACGGGTGCTCCAAAGGGGGCGCGCAGGTGACGTTCAGGCAATTCCGCGCGCGTCCACAACAGGGCTATGGACCGCAACCGCTGACGCTAGTCGACCGGACCGATCAGTGTCCAGGGGGTCTCCCACTCGTTGAGCACGGGAGCATCGGGCAGGTCGCCGAGGGTCCACCACTTGGCCTGGTAGACGTTGCGGTGCCAGACCACCTGGGTGTCGGCCAGGTAGGTAGACCCTTCGGTCCAGATCGGGTAGGGGCTGGTTGCCGGGTCGTCGGTGAGGTCACCGATCTGGTCGGCCTCATCCGTCGTCTTGATGGGCGCGGCGCTCGTGGGGCGGCTGTCGAAACCCTGGGCGAGCACATCGGAGAAACGCTGGTCGCCCTGGTCCACGCCGCTGCAGGAGTTGGAGACCCGCGTGAGGTCGACGTAGTCCGAGCCGCAGGTCTGGTCGCGGTTAAGCGACCACACCGACATACGTCCGATCCGGTTCTCCTGCGCGAACGCGTTGAACTGGGCGGCGTCCGCCAAGCTGAAGATCTCGCCGGCCACGTCGTTCTGGCCGATCATCGGCGTGGCACCGATTTTCGTCCAGAGCGTGGCCGCGGTGAGCTCGATTCCGGCGAGCCGGTAGAGCGTGCCCAGCTGCCGGTGACTGGACTGGAGCGCCGCAATCGACGCCTCGGCCATGCTGTCGCCGCTGGCCCGGCTAGCGCCGTAGTCCATCGTCATCAGGTTCACCCCGGCCAGGTCCACGCCGGCCTCGAGCATCTGGCTGACCGCCGTCGCACCGTCCTCGGTCATCCCGGCTGGTGACACGGGCAGGGTGAGCCACACGGCCAGGTCGGTGCCGGCCGCGGTGCGATTCTCCTGCAGGGTCGCCATCGCGGCGGCCCGGCGCTCACCGGCGACGGTGTCCCTCAGGTTGCCGCCCTCGATGTCGAGGTCGATGGTGCTCACGCCGTAGCGGTCGATCACCTCTTCGTAGGCCGCGACGAGTCGGGCCGGGTCAGTGCATCCAGTCGACAACTCGTCATTCAGCAGCCCGCCGAACGAGACGATGACCTGGCCGCCGAGCTGTTCGGCCCGGGCGAGACGCCGGTCGAGGTCGAGACCCTCCACCGCTTCGTCGAGAGTGTAGTAGGTGCCCCAGGTGGGCGTGCAGGCATCCGTTGTGGCCGCCACGATGAACGACAAGACCACGTCCCGCCCCGACTCGGAGTCGGGCGTCTCGAAGGTGAACACGGGGGTGGCGGTGAGGTCAGTGTAGCCGGCGAACCAGGGCTGGTAGGCCTCGGTCGACGGCTGGTCGGTCGCGGGCGCGGGTTCGTTGGCCACGGGCGCCCGGTCGCCGCCCCACAGCTGGAATGCGACGTAGCCGCCGACTCCGAGCAGGGCCACGAGCACCAGCACCAGCATCAGCAATAAAAATGGCCGACGTTTACGGTCAGGTGAGGCGTGTGATTCGGGGAGCATGATGAATATCCGTCGGGCTGCAGACTGAGGTGGAACGGCCGCGAGAAAGGCCGACCTGACAAATTTACGTTCTGATGTAGCCCACGACAAAGGCCCCGAACGGGGGGGTGATATTCCCACCCGTTCGGGGCCTTCGGTGCCGCTTAGCGCTTGCGCTTCTCGCGCACGCGCATGCTGATGTTGATCGGGCTTCCCTCGAAGCCGTAGACCTCGCGCAGGCGACGCTGGATGTAGCGGCGGTAGCCCGGGTCGAGGAACCCGGTGGTGAAGATGACGAAGGTCGGCGGGCGGCTCGACGCCTGGGTGCCAAACAGGATGCGGGGCTGCTTGCCGCTGCGCACGGGGTGCGGGTGCGACGCGGCCAGCTCGGCGAGGAACGCGTTGAACTTGCCGGTGGCGATGCGGGTGTCCCAGGCTTCGAGAGCGGTCTCGAGGGCCGGAACGAGCTTCTCCATGTGGCGGCCGGTCTTGGCCGAGATGTTCACCCGCGGAGCCCAGGAGACGTGTGCCAGGTCCTGCTCGATTTCACGTTCCAGGTAGCGGCGACGGTCGTCGTCGATCTGGTCCCACTTGTTGAAGGCCAGCACGAGGGCGCGGCCGGATTCGAGCACCAGGTCGATCACGCGCACGTCCTGCTCGCTGATCACCTCGGTCACGTCGATCAGGACCACGGCCACCTCGGCCTTTTCGAGAGCGGCGCTGGTTCGCAGCGAGGCGTAGAAGTCGGCACCCTGGGAGAGATGCACGCGGCGACGGATGCCGGCCGTGTCGACAAAGCGCCACACCCGGCCGCCCAGCTCAACCTGCTCGTCGACCGGGTCGCGCGTGGTGCCGGCGAGCTCGTTGACGACAACGCGCTCCTCGCCGACGACCTTGTTCAGAAGGCTCGACTTGCCCACGTTCGGTCGGCCGAGGATCGCGACGCGGCGGGGTCCGCCGACTTCCTGCTTGGCGACGGCGGAGATCTCGGGGAGTTCCTCGAGGATCGCGTCGAGCAGGTCGGCGACGCCGCGGCCGTGCAGCGCCGAGACGGGCCAGGGCTGGCCGAGGCCGAGCGCCCAGAGGCTCGCGGCTTCCGGCTCCTGGCGGATGTCGTCGACCTTGTTGGCGACGAGGAAGACGGGCTTGCCGGCCTTGCGCAGCAGGCGCACGACGGCCTCGTCGGTGGAGGTGGGGCCCACGTTGGCGTCGACGACGAACATGACGACGTCGCAGAGTTCGATGGCCAGCTCGGCCTGGGCGGCGACGGATGCGTCGATGCCCTTGGCGTCGGGTTCCCAGCCGCCGGTGTCGACGAGGCTGAAGCGGCGTTCGTGCCATTCGCCCTTGTAGGTGACGCGGTCGCGGGTCACGCCTGGGGTGTCCTCCACGACGGCCTCGCGGCGGCCGAGGATGCGGTTCACGAGCGCCGATTTGCCCACGTTCGGGCGGCCGACGATGGCGATGACCGGCAGGGCCGGCAGGTACTGGATGGCGTCGGGGTCTTCCGTCACCGTGTCGAGAACGTCGAAGTCCTCGTCATCGAGGTCGTACTCGTTGAGTCCTGTGCGGAGCGCGGCGGCGCGTTGCGTCACCAGGTCGTCGTCGAGGTCGTCCAAGCGCGTTACCAGCTCGGTGTCGAGGTCGGGAATCGTGTCGTCGAAGTCGTTGTTGTTGGTCATGCGATGGCCTCGCGGTATGTATTGATGACGTCGAGGACCGCGTCAATGGTCTGTTCGAAGTCGAGATGGGTGGAGTCGACGGTGGTCACACCGTCTGCGGCGCTCATGAATTCGACTACCTGTGAGTCAGCGTGATCCCTGGATCGCAGCTGTTCCGCCACGGTGTCAGCCGATTGGGTCGGTATTTCCGCAGAGCGCCTAGCCATTCTAGCCTCCTCGGAGGCCGTGAGCAGTATGCGGATCTCCGCGGTGGGGGCCACGACGGTGGTGATGTCCCGACCCTCGATCACGATTCCGGTGCGCTTCGAGCTCGCCGCGATGGTGCGGAACAGCTCCGTCAGGTGAGTGCGCACCTCCGGGATGCGGGCCACGGAGCTCACGATCGCGGAGACGGCGGGATCGCGGATCGCGTCGGTGACATCCGTCCCACCGACCCGCACGAAGTACTCGTCGGGGGCGATACCGATGGTGTAGTCGAAGTCGCCCAGGGCGGCCACGACGGCTTCGGTGTTCTCCGCGTCGATCCCCCGGTCGCTGACGAACCAGGCGAAGGCCCGGTACGCGGCGCCCGTGTCGAGGTAGTCGAAGCCGATGCGCCGGGCGGCGGCGCGGCTGACGCTGGACTTGCCGCTGCCGGCCGGCCCGTCGATGGCGACGATGTGGGGGCTTGAGTGACGACCCATGATTAACCAGCAATCCGCCAGCCGCGGGCGGCCAGCTCTTCGGTGAGGCGACCAACGGCCTCAGGGAGGACAGAAATTTCGGCCAGGCCCAGCTGGGCGCCCGGCGAGTGCTCGAGGCGGAGGTCCTCGAGGTTGACCCCGACCTCGCCGATCTCGTTGAGGAGGCGGGCCAGCTGCCCGGGGGCGTCGTCGACCATGACGCTGAGCGACACGAAACGGCGGTCCTGGCCGTGCTTGCCGGGCAGGCGCGCGACGCCGGCGTTGCCTCCGGCGAGTTCCTCGGCCACCTTGCGGCGGGCGCCGGGTGCGGCGGGGGCCTCGAGGGCGTCGATGAAACGGTCGAGGTCGACGCGGTAGGCCAGCAGGATGTCCCGCACGGGTTCGGCGTTCGCGCCGAGGATCTGCACCCACAGCTCGGGGTCGCTGGCCGCGACGCGGGTCACGTCACGCAGACCCTGGCCGGCGAGGTTCAAGGCCGAGCCGGCGGAATCCGTCAACCGGCGCGCCATGATCGTGGAGACCACCTGCGGCACGTGGGAGATCAGCGCCACGGCCCGGTCGTGCTCCTCGGGGCTCATCTCGACCAGGATCGCGCCGAGGTCGAGGATCAGATCGTCGATCGCGGTGGCCTGCTGGTAGCTGATCGCGTCGTGCGCGGCCACCACCCAGGGGCGGCCGACAAAGAGGTCGGCGCGGCCGGCGAGGGGTCCCCCGCGTTCGCGGCCGGCCATCGGGTGACCGCCGATGTAGCGGGACACGTCCGCCCCCAGTACGCGGAGCTCCTGCAGCGGGGCCAGCTTGACGCTGGCGACATCCGTCACGATCGCCCGCGGGTAGGCGGCCAGTTCGCGCGCGACGATCTCGGCCGTCACGTCGGGCGGCACGCAGACCACGATCAGTTGCGGCAGGTCACCGGCCGTGGCGGCCCGGCCGGCGCCGTAGTCAACCGCGATGCTGAGGTTGGTCGGCGACGCGTCGGCGAGGATGACGTCGATTCCGCGCGCGCGCAGGCCCAGGCCGATGCTGGTGCCGAGCAGGCCGGCGCCCACCACGCGCACGGGCCCGATCAGGCGAGATTCAACCACAGGTGCTCCCGGTGCCTAGATCTTGGTTTCGGCCCGAGACACGGTGAGCAGCTGGCCGAGTTCGGTCTTGGTCAGGTCGCGCGCGGCACCCACGCGCAGCGTGCCGAGGTGCAGCGGGCCGAACTGGCGGCGCACGAGGTCGACGACGGGGTGACCGACGGCCTCCATCATGCGGCGCACGATGCGGTTGCGGCCGGAGTGCAGGGTGAGCTCGACCAGGCTGAAACCGTCGCCGGGAGGGCTGGTCAGGATGCGCGCCTTGTCGGCGGAGATGGGGCCGTCGTCGAGTTCGATGCCGCTCTGTAGCAGCTGGATGGTCTGCGCCGACACGCGGCCCTCGACCTTGGCGATGTAGGTCTTCAAGACTCCGAACGACGGATGCGCGAGCACATGCGCGAGATCGCCGTCGTTGGTCAGGATCAGGAGGCCGCTGGTCATGGCGTCGAGGCGGCCCACGTTGAACAGGCGCTCCTCGAACTGGTCGGTGAACTCGCGCAGGTCGGGGCGTCCGCTCTCGTCCTGCATCGACGAGACCACGCCGACGGGCTTGTTCAGCATCACGTAGCGGCGGCTGGTGTCCAGCTGCACGGCCACGTTGTCGACCATGATCAGGTCGGAGTCGGGGTGGATGCGGCGGCCCAGCTCGGTGACGACCTTGCCGTTCACGCGCACGCGGCCGGCGGCGATCATCTCCTCGGAGACTCGGCGGGAGGCGACGCCGGCGGAGGCCATGACCTTCTGCAGGCGCACGCCGTCGGCGGCGGCCTCGGGGTTGGTGGGTGTCCCCTGAATCCCCTGATTGTCGTTAGTCATGGCAGTTCCTCAAATCCGTTCGCGCCGTCATTGAGCAACGGCGATAGGTAGGGCAACTCGTCGAGCGAGTTGATTCCGAGCTGGGCTAGCAGAAGGTCTGTGGTGCCGTAATTGATCGCACCGGTCTCACTGTCGGTGAACGCTTCGGTGATCAGACCGCGGCCGAGCAGCGTGCGCACGACCGAATCCACGTTAACGGCACGAATCGAGGCTACAGCCCCGCGGCTGATCGGTTGTTTGTAGGCGATCACGGCGAGGGTCTCCAGGGCCGCCTGCGAGAGCCGGCTCGGGTTCTGGGTGACCACGAAATCGGCAACGGCCACGTCGTGCTCGGGCCGCACATAGATGCGCCAACCGCCGGCCACCTCCCGCAGCTCGAAGCCGCGGCGCACGGTGCCGGCGAGGCCGTCGAAGTCGGCCACGAGCCGGGCGACGGATGCCCGCACCTCCGCCAGCGTGGCATCGACCGCCGCGGCGAGCTGCAGCAGCCCCTGCGGCTCGTCGGCGACCATCAGGATGGCCTCGAGGGTGCGTTCGAGGGGCGGGCGGGGCGGATCCGTGCGCCTTGCGTTTTCCGTCACGGGTGCGATGTCACTGCTCATAGTCGGCTCCGAGGGTGGCGAGAGTGTCGTCGGACCAGGTCTCGGCACTCCAGTGCAGGCTGAGGTCGCCGAGCGGCACGAGTTGGTCGAAAGACAGGGCGCCGAGGCGGTAAAGCTCGAGCACGGCCAGGAAGCGTGCGATCACGACGCCCCTCAACTCGGCGCCCACGATCAGCTCGCGGAACGTGAGCGTGTCGCCGGCGCGCAGCATCCGTACCACGTAGGCAGCCTGCTCACGGATGCTGACCAGCGGCGCATGCAGGTGGTCGAGCCCCACGCGGGGCAGCTCGCGCGGGGTCAGCGCGAGGGCGGCCAGGGCGGCGAAGTCGCCGAGGGAGAGGGTCCAGACCAGCTCGGGGGTCTGTCGGCGGAACTTCTCCTCCAGCCGCACCGCGCGCACGTGCCGGGTGGACTCGGTGTCGAGCCGGCCCTGGAACCAGGCGCTCGCGGTCTTGAAGGCGCGGTACTGCAGCAGCCGGGCGAACAGCAGGTCGCGGGCCTCGAGCAGGGCGACGTCTTCCGCGTCGACGAGCTCACCCTGCGGCAACAGCCCCACGACCTTGAGGTCGAGCAGGGTGGCCGCGACGACCAGGAACTCGGTGGCCTGGTCGAGCTCTTCGTCCTGGTCCAGGCCGCGCAGGTAGGCGATGAACTCGTCGGTGACCCGGCTCAGCGAGATCTCGGTGATGTCCAGTTCGTGCTTGCCGATCAGCGACAGGAGCAGGTCGAACGGACCCTCGAAGTTGCCGAGGGCAACCGAGAACGGCTTCGGTGCGGCCTGGTCAGGCGACGGCGCCACGCTGGATCAGTTCCCGCGCCGCCTGCTTGTAGGCCTTGGCGGCCGCGTGCTCGGGCGCGAATTCGGTGATCGGAACTCCGGCGACGCTCGCGTCGGGGAATTTCACCGTGCGGCCGATGACCGTCTCGAGCACGCTGTCGCCGAACGCGTCGACGACCCGCTCGAGCACCTCGCGGGAGTGCAGGGTGCGGGAGTCGAACATGGTCGCCAGGATGCCGTCCAGTTCGATGGCCGGGTTGAGCCGGTCGCGCACCTTGTCGATGGTCTCGATCAGCAGCGCCACACCGCGGAGGGCGAAGAACTCGCATTCGAGCGGGATGAGAACGCCGTGGCTGGCCGTGAGCGCGTTGACGGTGAGGATGCCCAGCGACGGCTGGCAGTCGATCAGGATGACGTCGTAGTCGCCGGAGATCTTGCGCAGCACGCGGGCCAGGATCTGCTCGCGGGCGACCTCGTTGACGAGGTGCACCTCCGCTGCGGACAGGTCGATGTTGGCCGGGATGATGTCGAGGTTGTGCACCGACGTCTTCTGAATGGCGTCGTGCGGGCTGACCGAGCCGCTCAGCAGCAGGTCGTAGATGGTGGTGACGTCGTGGGTGGGCACACCGAGACCGGCGGACAGGGCGCCCTGCGGGTCGAAGTCGATGGCGAGCACGCGGCGACCGTAGCCGGCGAGGGCGGCACCCAGGTTGATGGTGGTCGTCGTCTTGCCGACGCCGCCCTTCTGGTTGCACAGCGAGATGATTCGCGCCGGGCCGTGATTGGTCAGGACGGAGGGATCGCCGAAGTCGCGCTTCGGACGACCGGTCACACCGACCGGTACCTCGTCTAGGCCGGCAAGTCGTGTCCGGTCATCTTGCTTGCGCGCCACTGAGATGTCCTCGATCCGTCTTCCGCCTGTCACTGTGTCCACTGTAGCGATCGGATCGGGCATGTTGCGGCACGGATCGCCGAAAAGCGCAGGTCTGCCGCGCGAATCCGGCGTTTCCGGGTGCCTGGGCGGTCTCACATCTTGGGAGCAGGGTCGGTCACAGCCTCGTGCGTTAAGATTTCCGAGTGCCTCAGCTACTCACTCCCCTCCGTATCGCGCTCGTTTGCCTGCACACCTCCCCGGGCGCCGAGCCCGGCTCGGGCGACGCGGGCGGAATGAACGTGGTCGTGCGGCACCAGGCGGAGGCTCTGGCATCCGCCGGCCACCACGTCGAGATCCTCACCCGCCGCTCCTCCCCCGGGTCGGAGATCGTGCAGCTGAGCCCGGGCGTGACGCTCCGCTTCCTCGACGCCGGACCGGCCCGCCCGGTGCCCAAGGGCGACCACGAGGGGTTCATCGACGCGTTCCGCGTGCAGATGGATGCGCTCGGTCCGTACGACGTCATCCACTCGCACCACTGGTTCTCGGGCATGGCGGCGCTGCCGCTCGCACGCCGCCGGGGCACCCCGCACGTGCAGAGCTTCCACAGCATCGCCGCCGCCGCGTCGACGCCGCTGTCGGCGGGCGAGCGCCCCGAGTCCCCCGGGCGTATGGCCGGCGAGGCCTGGCTGGCGCAGGAGTCGGATGCCCTGGTCGCCATCAGCGAGGCCGAGGCGGACACCATCGTGCAGCGGCTCGGCGGTTCGCCCGAGCGCATCTCCATCGTGCTGCCGGGGGTGGACGGGATTCTGTTCCGGCCCACGGACGTCCGTGCTGGATCTCTGTCCGGACCGATCGATATTCGCGGGTACGCGGTCGTCGCTGGGCGTCTGCAGCCTCTGAAGGGACTCGACCTCGCCATCGAGGCGATCGCGGCCGTGCCGGAGCAGATCCGTCCCGAACTCGTGATCGCCGGCGACGCGTCGGCCGACTATGACGGCTACATCGACGAGCTCCGGGCCCTCGCGGCACGGCACGGCATCGAGCGCAGCGTGCGTTTCGTGGGACCGCAGTCCCGCGTGGACCTGGCCCTGCTGCTGAGCGGCGCCCGCGTCGTGCTGGTGCCCTCGCACTCCGAAACGTACGGGCTCGTGGCGCTCGAAGCGGCCGCGAGCGGCGTTCCCGTCGTCGCCGCCGCGGCCGGCGGGCTGCGCGAGGCGGTGCTCGACGGCGACACCGGCGTGGTGCTGGACTCACGCGATCCGCAGGTCTGGGCCGGCGCGCTCACTCAGATCCTCTCGAACCCCGCGTTCGCCCGGCGCCTGTCGCTCGCCGCCCGCGAGCGGGCCGAGCACCTGGACTGGCCGCGGTCGGCCGACGGCCTCGTGACCGTGTACCGGTCGCTGGTGCGTCCCGGTGGTCGGCGGCCTTCGCCCTCGCCCTCGCCCTCGCTGCTCAGCGCGTGAGTCTGCTGCACGGGGTTTCCACTGTCCTGTTCGTGCACGCCCACCCCGATGACGAAACCATTGCGACGGGTGCGCTGATCGCGGAGTTGGTGGCCCGGGGCATCCGGGTGTCGTTGCTGACCGCCACGCGCGGCGAGCAGGGTGAGGTCGTGCCGGGGCCGCTGTCGGTGCTCGAGGGCACGGATGCGCTCACCCGGGAACGCGAACGGGAGCTGGCCGGTGCCGCGGCGACCCTCGGCATCGATGGTCGTTTCTGGCTGGGGATGCCGCCCGCGCGAGCTACCGGTCTTCCTCCGCGGGCCTATCAGGATTCGGGCATGACCTGGATTCGTCCGGGACTGGCCGGGCCGGCCGACGACATCGACGACGACGCCCTGGTGCGGGCGCCCCTCGGCGAGGTGACCGCGGATGTGGCCGCGCTGATCGGACTGCTCGAGCCTGCCCTCGTGATCAGCTACGACAACGGTGGCGGATACGGGCATCCGGATCACGTGCGCATGCATGAGGCGGCTGTCGCGGCGAGCCGGGTGGCGGGGGTCGCGTTTGCCGAGGTTGTGCACTCGGAGGTTGATGATGCGGAGTGGTTCGACCTGTCGGCGCACCTCGCCACGGTCACGGATGCCCTGCGCTGCCATGCGAGCCAGCTCACCGTCGACGGGGACGGTGCTCACATCGTGCACTCCGGCGGGCAGCGCGACCCGATCATCACCGCGGTCGGGCTGCGGCCGCTCTGAGGCCGGCCGCGCTGCCCTCGCCCCCGCCCGCGCTGCCCTCGCCCCCGCCCGCGCTGCCCTCG
>NZ_SOGK01000055.1:0-14489 GCF_004564305.1 Cryobacterium sp. TMT3-29-2 | reverse complement strand
CTTCAACAACGTTCGCCTGCACCAGACCCTCGGCTACTCAACACCCACCGAACGACTCATCAAACTCACACTCGCCGCCTAAAATGAAACCGAGGACCCCGTCCGAAAACACCGGGTCACCCCAGCCAGGAGAAGCGGCGTGTCGCGAAAATCTCCGCGTACAGAGGCGACGACGGATGTCGGCGCGCAACGGTCCGGAGGACGGCTCACCGGGTCTCGACGAGATCGACCACCGACGGGCGCAGGGCGCGGCCCGGGTTAGAGGGTGGTGTGTGTGAAGCGGCCGGCGAGCAGGGTGGCGGCCACGGACATCCGTCGCAGGTCGGGCACGGAGGCGCCGAACGGGTCGAGTTCGCACACCGCGAGGTCGGCCACGTCGCCCACCAGGACTCGGTGTCGGCCGCGCGCGGACGCGGCGAGCGCGGCCTGCCGGGAGATGGCCTGCTCGGGGTGCCACGGTTCGCGGCTGCCGCGGGTGCGTCCGACCGCGGCGGCGATGCTCACCCACGGGTCCAGCGGTGCGACCGGGGCGTCGGAGCCGAGGGCGATCGTGACCCCCGCGTTCAGCAGGCTCTTCAGCACGAAGGCCCGGTCGGTGCGTCCTGCCCAGTAGCGGTCGGCGACGTCCCGGTCGTCGAGGGCGTGTTCGGGCTGTACGCTCGCCACCACGCCGAGCCGGGCGAAGCGGGCGACGTCCTCCCGGTCGAGCAGTTGAGCGTGTTCGATGCTCCCGGCGCAGCCGAGCCGCTCGAAGGCGTCCAGGGCCAGCGCATTGGCCCGGTCGCCGATGGCGTGCACGGCGGGGCGGAGGCCGGCGGCCACGGCCCGTCCGAGGTACGTGAGCAGTTCCTCCGGCGGAACGGTGAGCACCCCGTGCGAACCGGGCTGCCCCTCCAGGCCGGGGTATTCGTCGACGCAATAGGCGGTGCGGGTGTTCAGCGAGCCGTCGGTGATCACCTTGTACGCCCCCACCGAGAGCAGCCCGCCGGTGCCGTCGACGCCGGCGCCGCTCTGCAACCCCAGCTCGATGGCGCGTTCCAGGTGCTGCGTGTACACACCGAACTCCACCCGCAGCGAGTCGGTGCCGCCCCGGATGCGCCGCCGCCAGGTGTCCAGGTTCCAGTCCATCTCCATGTCGACGATGCCCACGACCCCGCGGGATGCCGCGGCCCGGGCCGCGCTGTCGGCCCAGCCGTCCATCACCGCGTCGGGCACCTCGGCGAGCGCCCGCACGACGGCGAAGCAGTCCTCCTCGCGGAGCAGCCCGGTGGGGTGCTCCGGGTGACCGTGGCGGGCGAGGGCGGCCGAGTTCAGCCAGCAGGAGTGCAGGTCGCCGCTGATCAGCACGACCGGAACGGGGCCGGTGGCGGCGTCCAGGAGGGCCCGGCCCGGGGCATCCGGCCACAGACCGTCGCGAAAACCGAACCCGACCAGGGTCTCCCCCATCGAGATAACGGGCGCTCGCCCGGCCACCAGGTCGGCCGCGGCGGCGGCACTGCCGGCGCTGGACAGGTCCAACCGCTGGTTCGTCTGCGCCCACTGGCTGAAATGCACATGGTTGTCCCAGAGGCCCGGAATCAGCCAGCGCTCGGCCAGATCGACCGATCGGATGCCCGCAGCGACCTGGCCAAGATACCCCAGGCGGCGCACTCGGCCATCGACGATCAGCGTGTCGACGATCTCGTCGCTGCCCGGGAGCCGGCCGTTGCGCAGCACGAGCGGAGGTGCGGCCGCGGTGACGGGTGCGGGAGGGGACGCTGGAACGGGCACGGGCACGGGCCCGGGGACGGGCACGCTCACCGGTCGGCCCCGTGAACCCGGCGCATTTCGGCGGCGAGACCCGGGCTCGCGTAGGGGCCGTCGCCGTCGAGTTCGCCCAGGATGCGCGCCACGGTTTCGGCCGGCTTGTTCTGGCTGAGCTTGCTCTTGGCGGTGAAGCGGCTCACCGTGAGCCGGAAGCCGACCGTGCCGGCCACGATGCGGGAGGCGTAGGCGGCGTTCGCCTCGGTGCCGAACAGGCGGCGTGGTTCAGGCATCCGTTCCTCGAAGTGGTCGACCAGGCGGTCCAGCACCCGCAGGTTCTCCTCGTCGCTGAGCAGCTTGGGCGTGCCGTGCAGGTGCGCAGTGACGAAGTTCCAGGTGGGCACGGCGGGCGCGGCGTCATACCAGCCGGGCGAGATGTAACCGTGGGGACCCTGGATGATCACCATCAGTTCGTGCCGGCCGAGCTCGTGCAGGACCTCGTCGGGTCGTCCGACGTGGCTGACCAGCACCACACCGTCGGCCTCGTCGGCCTCGTCGTCGAGGAGCACGGGGTAGTGCGAGGCCACCAGCCCCGACTCGGTGTGACTGATCATCGTGGCCCACGGGTTGTCCCGGATGAGACGGCGGATCTCGGCCGGGTCGTCGAGGGCGAAAGTGCGGTTGTGTCTCATCGGTTTCCCGTTCTCTGCTGGGGGGCTCAGGTCAAGTCGGATCGGATCGGGTCACATCGGCTCAGGACTGGCACTCCGGGCACCAGTACAGCTTGCGGGCGGCCATCTCCTCGAGGGCGATGTGGGTGCCGCAGACCCGGCAGGGCAGTCCCTCGCGCTTGTAAACCCAGTGCCGGTCGGCCCGTCTGCGCAGGGCGCGCCCGTAGGCCGCGTCGCTGAGGCCATCCCTGGTCATCATCTGCCCGGTCTCCACGCCGATCTTCAGCAGGTACGCCCAGTCCTGCCAGAGCGCCCGGGCCTGCTCGTCGCTGAGCGACTTGCCCGGCGCGTGTGGATTCAGCCCCGCGCGGAACAGAAGCTCGGCCCGGTAGACGTTGCCGATGCCGCTGACCACCAACTGGTCCATCAGCAGGCGTCCGATCGGGGTGGGCTTCTTCCGAACCACCGTGACGAAGCGGTCCTCGGCGGCGCGGCTATCGTCGAGCAGCGGGTCGGGGCCGAGGCGGTCCATGGCCACCTGCACCTCCCGGGGGTCGAGCACCACGCAGGCCGTCGGCCCGCGCAGGTCCGCCACGACGTCATCGGCCAGCAGGCGCACGCGCACCTGGCCCACGGGTTCGGGCGGGAACCCATCGGGTTCGACGCTGACCTTCTCGTCTTCCGCCATCCGCAGCCGGGTCAGGCGGGGCGCGCCGATACTCTGCAGCGAGTCCTCCCCTGCCAGGTCGAGCGTGACGTCGGCAGCACCCGGCCGGACGCTCCGGCGCCGGCGGCCTCTGAGGGCGGCGTCCGTGCCGCTGGCGTGGATGTCCCCGGCGAAGTCCCAGGCCCCGTAGAGCCCCAGGTGCACGCGCAGCCAGAGGCCGTTGTCGAACTCCAGGAACATCTGCTTGCCGACGGCACGGGCATCCGTCATGGTGTGGCCGTCGAGCATCGCCGCGCCGTCCACGAATCGGCCCTGCGGCGATGACAGCCGGATGCGTTTGCCCACGAAGTTGCGGGCGAACTGGCGCGCAATGCGGTGGACGGAATGACCCTCAGGCACAGTCAGTCGGTGAGGCGCGTGCCGTTGATGGTGCGATGAGTCTCGTACTCCGCCAGCTGCAGGATGCGGCGGCAGTGGCGCTCCTCGCCCGGGAACGGCTCGGCGATGAAGGCGTCGATGAAGGCGATCGCGTCCTCGATGGTGTGCTGCCTGGCACCGATCGAGATGACGTTGGCGTCGTTGTGCTCGCGCGCAAGCGTGGCGGTGCTGAGGCTCCAGACCAGCGCGGCGCGCACGCCCTTCACCTTGTTCGCCGCCATCTGCTCGCCATTGCCCGAACCGCCGAACACGACGCCGAGCGCGTCGACGCCGAGGGCCAGGTCGGCGACGACGGCCTCGGCCGCCCGGATGCAGAAAGCGGGGTAATCATCGAGGGCGTCGTAGACCTCCGGTCCGTGGTCCACGACCTCGTGGCCGGCCAGGGTGAGGTGCGTGACCAGCTGGTGAGAGAAGTCGAGTCCGGCGTGGTCAGTGGCGATGTGGATGCGCATGCATCCGATTCTATTTACTCGGCCGGGGCGCTCGTAGCCGCGGTGCTCGCAGCGGGCGCGAAGATCGGCTCGCGGGTGCGCGAGCGCTTCAGTTCGAAGAAGCCGTCGAACCCCGCCACGGCCACCACGCCGTCCCAGAGCTTGAGCGCGTCGTCCCCGGTGGGTGCGGGTGAGATGACCGGGCCGAAGAAGGCGACATCGTTCACGGCGATGACGGGCGTGCCGACATCCTGGCCCACCCGCTCCATGCCGTCGAAGTGGCTGGCGCGCATCCGATCGTCGTAGTGGTCACTGTCCGCCCAGTCTGCAAAGGATGCCGGCAGGCCCACCTCGGCGAGCGCGGCGGGAATGACCTCGTCGGGGTCCGTGCTGCCACCGAGGTGGATGCGGGCGCCCAGGGCGTCGTAGAGCGCCTTGACCGTTTTCTGGCCGTGCAGCTCCTGCGCGGCCTGAGTCAGGCGGGTGTACCTGAGGGCCCGCGGAAAGAATGCGCGGTACTCCTCGGACACGTCTTGGTCCTCGTTCAGGACGGCGAGGCTCATCACCTTCCACTCGACGTCGAAACCGCGCAGGGATGACACCTCGTCCACCCAGCGGGAGGTCATCCAGGCCCAGGGGCAGGAGGGGTCGAACCAGAACTTCACCGTTTCAGCCATGGGCTCAGCCTAGGTGTCCCCCGGCTGGGAAAGCGCCGACGAAGACCCGACGTAAACCCCTGTCCAGAGCGGGTATCCCCGGCAAAATGTCTGATTAGTGACCATTTCCGACTAAAATTATTCGTTATGCCCGGAAGCGGGCCCCTACTTTTCGCAGCAACATGATCTCCACGAGAGAAGCTCCAATGCCTAGAACCAGCTCACTTTCCGGTGCCGACGGCACCGCGGTGAAAACCAAGAAGCCGCTCCTGCAGCGACGATTAAAGGTGTCCCACGTGAACGTGGTCGACCAGTCCAGACTGAAGAAGGCACTCGGCGGAACCATTGTGGGAAACACCATGGAATGGTACGACGTCGGCGTGTTCGGCTACCTGATCACCACCATGGGCCCGGTGTTCCTGCCCGAGTCCGACCCGACGGTGCAGACCCTGTTCCTGCTCGGCACCTTCGCCGCGACGTTCATCGCCCGCCCGCTGGGTGGCGTGTTCTTCGGTTGGCTCGGAGACAAGATCGGTCGCCAGAAGGTGCTGTCGATGACCCTGATGCTGATGGCGGCATCCACTTTCGCCGTGGGCCTGCTGCCCGGTTACGCCCAGGTGGGCATGCTCGCCGCCGCGTTGCTGGTCTTCACCAAGCTCGTGCAGGGCTTCTCCACCGGCGGTGAGTACGCCGGTGCGACCACCTTTGTCAGCGAACATTCGCCCGACAAGCACCGCGGCTTCTTCGCCAGCCTTCTCGACATGGGCAGCTACCTCGGTTTCGCGATCGGCGCCGCGCTCGTCTCGATCCTGCAGGTCACCCTCGGGCAGCCGACGATGGAGGACTGGGGTTGGCGCATCCCGTTCCTGATCGCCGGACCGCTCGGCCTGATCGCCATCTGGTTCCGCCTGAAGATCGAGGAATCCCCCACCTTCCAGGCCACCCTGGACGCGAAGGAACTGGCAGCGAGCGACCCGTCGTTCTCCGACGAGTCCGCCGCGTCCAACGGCCCGGTCAGCATTTTCAAGAACCACTGGCGCGGCATCATCGTCGCCATGATCCTCGTCGCCGCGGCCAACACCCTCGGTTACGCGCTCACCTCGTACATGCCCACGTACCTGACTGCCACCAAGGGCTATGACGAATTGAACGGCACGCTGCTGACCATCCCGATCCTCGTCATCATGGCGCTGTGTATCCCCCTGGCCGGCCGCCTGTCGGACAAGATCGGCCGCCGCCCGGTGCTGTGGATGGGCTCGGTCAGCGCCGTGCTGCTCTCCATCCCCGCCTTCCTGCTGATCGGCGTCGGAGAGATCTGGTCGACGCTGCTCGGCCTGGCCATGATCGCCCTGCCCGTCACGTTCTACGTCGCGAACCTCGCCTCGGCCCTGCCCGCGCTGTTCCCGACCGAAAGCCGTTACGGCGCCATGGGCATCGCGTACAACTTCTCGGTGGCCATCTTCGGTGGCACGACGCCGTTCATCATCGCGGCGCTGATCGCCACGACCGAGAACGACATGATGCCGGCGTACTACCTGATGGGGACATCCGTCATCGGTGGAATCGCGATCTTCTTCTTACGTGAGTCCGCCGGGCGTCCACTGATCGGGTCGATGCCCAGCGTGGACTCGGTCTTCGAGGCCCGCGAGCTGGTCGCCACCCAGGACGCCAACCCCGCCCTGGACACCGACGAGATGCCGTTCGACGAGACGTATGAGCCGCCGACCTCGTCGATGGACCTGTCCGTGCTGCTGACGAAGCCCGAAGCCGAGCCGGAGCCGGTGAAGGCCTAGCCACACCCGCTCCACCACCCGCTCCACCATGTGTTGCCCGAACGGACGACTGTTGCCGCTATGCCGGCAACAGTCGTCCGTTCGGGCAACACTTGCCTGTCGACACTTGCCTGTCGACCGATCGTAGAATTGTCCGATGATCACGACGCCTCCGACCGTGCCCGTTCCGGGGGCCGTTTCCTCGCCGGGCATCGACCCTGCCGAAATGGCCATCGCCCTGCGCGTGCTTGCCTCGCTCAGCGAGATCGACCCCGAAGACCCCGACTTCGTCACCGTGCGGCAGGCCACCGCCAAGATGTTCAAGTCCGTCAAGATGGTGCGCCGCGGCGAGAAGCGGCAGGCGATCGCGGATGCCGACCGTGAGGTGATCGCGGCGACCGCGACCGGCGCCCCCACCCGCATCGACGACGAGACCATCGGCGCCCAGCTGCGCCTGGGCACCGACCGGGCGTCGGCCGGCGAACTCCTCGTGCCACGGGCCTGCTACATCTGCAAGCAGAAGTACACCCTCGTCGACGCCTTCTACCACCAGCTCTGCCCGGCTTGCGCGGCGATGAGCCACGAGAAGCGGGATGCCCGCACGGACCTGACCGGCAAGCGCGCCCTGCTCACGGGCGGCCGCGCCAAGATCGGCATGTACATCGCCCTCCGCCTGCTGCGGGACGGCGCCCACACCACCATCACCACCCGGTTCCCGCGCGACGCGGTACGCCGCTTCGGCGCCATGCCCGACTCGGCCGACTGGCTGCACCGCCTGCGCATCGTCGGGATCGACCTGCGTGACCCGGCCCAGGTGATCGGCCTGGCCGACTCGGTGGCCGCGGCCGGGCCGTTGGACATCCTGATCAACAACGCCGCCCAGACCGTGCGCCGATCCCCCGGCTCGTACTCGATGCTGGTCGAAGCCGAGCAGTCACCGCTGCCGGAGGGCACCATCCCGGAGATCGTCACGTTCGGGCACACCAGCGACGCGCACCCGAGTGCGCTCGCGGCATCCGTCACCAGCCACCCGATCCTGGCCGCGGCGGCCGGCGCGACCACCGCGCTCACCGCCGACGACCTCACCGCCCTCGCGCTCGCGCCGGGTTCCTCCTCGCTGGAGCGCCTCGCCGCCGGCACCGCAATCGACGCCGGGGGGCTCGTGCCCGACCTGCACGACGAGAACAGCTGGACCGCGAACGTGGAGGACGTCGACCCGTTGGAGATGCTGGAGGTGCAGCTCTGCAACACCACGGCCCCGTTCCTGCTGGTCAGCCGACTGCGTTCCTCGCTCGCGGCATCCGGCGCCCGCCGCACCTACATCGTGAACGTGTCCGCGATGGAGGGCGTGTTCGGCCGCGGCTACAAGGGTCCCGGCCACCCGCACACGAACATGGCGAAGGCCGCGCTGAACATGCTTACCCGCACGAGCGCGAAGGAGATGCTGTCCGACGGCATCCTGATGACCAGCGTCGACACGGGCTGGATCACCGACGAGCGGCCGCACCCCACCAAGATCCGTCTCGCCGAGGAGGGCTTCCACGCCCCGCTCGACCTGGTCGACGGCGCGGCGCGGGTCTACGACCCGATCGTGCGCGGCGAGGCCGGCGAGGATCTCTGCGGAGTCTTCCTCAAGGACTACAAGCCCGGCACCTGGTAAGGCCCACCCGACCTGGAACAACTCGACCGTGCTGGCCACCGACATCCTCGCATCCGTGGTGCGACTGAAGGCCCAGCCGTGGCGCGAGCTGCCGGTGCACGGCAAATGTCGGCTGGCACGCACCCTGCACGACGTCGGCCTCGTCGACGAATATCGGCTGGTGTACTTTCCCGTCGTCGTCGGCCAGGCCAAGCGGCTCTTCGAGACGGGCTCGGTGCCGTCGGCGTTCACGGTGCTCAACTGCGAAACCACCGATGCCGGAGCGCTCGGGCTGACGCTGCGTCCGACGGCGTTCGTGGCCGCCGACCTGGCGCTGCCTGAGGGTGGCGCCGAGGCGGGGTGGGAGCAGCCCTGACCACTCGACGACTCCGTGACGCGGGGATACACTCCGCCGCATGGAAAAACTGCACTTCACCGTTCAGATCGACGCCCCCGTTCACACCGTCTGGACGACGATGCTCGACGACGAGACCTACCGAGAATGGACGAGCGCGTTCAACGAGGGTTCCCAGTACGAGGGAAGCTGGGACCTCGGTCGCGAGATCCGCTTCCTCGGGCCGGAGGAGGACGGATCGATCAGCGGCATGATCGGCACGGTCATCGAGAACCGACCGGACGAGCTCGTCACCGTCGAATACACGGGCGAGATCATGCACGGTGTCGAGCGCACCGGTGACGAGGCGCAGTTCTTCGGCGCCCAGGAGAGCTACTCCTTCGCCGAGTCCGGCGGCGTCACCACGGTCGAGGTGGAGGTCGACACCCCGGAGGAGCACGCGTCGATGTTCGACGAGCTCTGGCCGGCCGCTCTCGGCAAGCTCAAGGAACTGGCCGAGGCACGCTGAGTCCGGCGGCTGACGAATTCGACGGAGATTTTCGGCTATCCGCATCTGAACGGGCGACTTTGGCCCGATTTCGGCAAAATCTCCGTCGAATTGGTTCGGGCGACTGAACGGATGCCGCCGCACGCCGGCAGCGGGATTTCACGGCCCGAAGCGCCACTCAGTTGAGCGCCGCGGGAGTCCAGACATATGGAGTCGTCGTCGTGATGGCCTGGAAGCCCAGCCGGAGCAGGATCGGCTCACTGGCGGCGGAGGCGTCCACCTGCAGATACCGCACGCCGCGGTCCTGCGCCAGCCGCGCGCGATGGGCCACCAGCGCCCGGTAGATGCCGCGACCGCGCCACTCCGACAGGGTCGACCCACCCCAGAGGCCAGCGAAGTCCGTTCCCGGGGTGAGCTCGAGCCGGCACGACGAGACAATCTGTCCGCCGGCCTCGGCGACGAAGACGAGCACGTCGTCCGGGGTATCGCAAACACTCGTCTCGAGCTCGGTGGCCAGCCAGGCGTGGTCCTCGTCCCAGACCTCGGTCTGCAACGCGGCGATGCGCTCGAAATCGGCGCGTGTTCCGACCTGCCGGATCGTGACGCCCACCGGCAGCACCGGCTCGGCGTTCAGGCGTCCGGTCTCGGCGACGACGACCGTCTCCCGTTCCTCGGGCGCGAACCCGGCCGCGAGCAGGCGTTCCGTCAGGTCGGCGGGCAGGTCGTGGCCGCGGGTCTTCCACTCGACGCCCTCGCTGCGGGCCGCGAAGAAGTCACGGTGCTCCGCGATCAGCGCGTCGAGGGCCGCACCGGTCACCCCCACATCGCGGGTTGTCTCGACGAAGCCCCGGTGCCGCCCCGAGATGCGCAGCACCGAACCCTGCACGTCGTAGCGGATGCCGGCAGGGAGGACGCCCGGCACGGCGCACCGCAGTTGGGCGTCATAGGCGGCGAGGAGCACATCACGGTTTGTCATAGAGCCTCACTCTAGGCCGAGGCCTCAGCGCCGACCCGTGTGCAGACGCTCGCTCTCATGCGGACACCATATTCCTTGGCTAGGCTGGTTAATCGTGCGCGGCGTCACCAGCGTCAGCATGCGCGCACACCGCGAAACCGAGATGGAGAAACCGTTGCCCGGAGAGAACCTCACCAGGATCGAAGCCCAGGAGCGCGCCGCGCTCATCACCGTTCAGAGCTACGACGTCACCCTCGACCTCACGGCCGGACCGGAAACGTTCGGCAGCGAGACCACGGTGCACTTCACCGCGACGCCTGGGGCGTCGACCTTCATCGACGCGATCACCCGCACGGTGCACTCGGTGACGCTCAACGGAGCCGCGCTCGACCCGTCGGTCGTCAGTGACGGCATCCGGATTCAGCTCGACGGCCTCGCCGCCGAGAACACGCTCACCATCGTCGCCGACGCCGAGTACACCAACACCGGCGAGGGCCTGCACCGCTTCGTCGACCCGGTCGACAACGAGGTCTACCTCTACAGCCAGTTCGAGGTGCCCGACTCCCGTCGCGTCTTTGCCGTGTTCGAGCAGCCCGACCTCAAGGCCACGTTCGTCTTCACCGTCACCGCCCCCGCCGCCTGGGAGGTCATCTCCAACTCCGTCACGCCCGAACCGACGGATGCCGGCAACGAGAGCAAGACCTGGGCGTTCGCCCCCACCCACACCATCTCCAGCTACATCACGGCCCTCGTCGCCGGCCCCTACGCCGTCGTGCGCAGCGAGTTGTCCTCCAGCGACGGCCGCGTCATCCCGCTCGGCCTCTTCTGCCGGAAGAGCCTGTTCGAGTACCTCGACGCCGACTACCTGTTCGAGAAGACCCGCCAGGGCTTCGAGTACTTCGAAGGCAAGTTCAACTACCCGTACCCGTTCGACAAGTACGACCAGATGTTCGTGCCGGAGTTCAACGCGGGCGCCATGGAGAACGCCGGCGCGGTCACCTTCACGGAAACCTACGTGTTCCGTTCCAAGGTCACCGACGCCATCAAGGAACGCCGCGTCGTCACGGTGCTGCACGAACTGGCGCACATGTGGTTCGGCGACCTGGTCACCATGAAGTGGTGGAACGACCTGTGGCTGAATGAGTCGTTCGCCGAGTGGGCGTCGACCATGGCCACCGCCGAGGCCACCGAATGGACCGAAGCCTGGACCACCTTCGCCGTGATGGAGAAGAGCTGGGCCTACAAGCAGGACCAGCTGCCCTCCACCCACCCGATCACCGCCACGATCACCGACCTCGAAGACGTGCAGGTCAACTTCGACGGCATCACCTACGCCAAGGGCGGCTCCGTTCTCAAGCAGCTCGTGGCCTGGGTCGGCCACGACGAATTCTTCACCGGCGTCGCCGCGTACTTCCAGAAGCATCAGTGGGGCAACACCGAACTGAACGACCTGATGGTGGAGCTCGAGGCATCCAGCGGCCGCGACCTCGCTGAGTGGACGAAACTGTGGCTCGAGACCGCGGGCGTGAACACCCTGCGCCCCGAGATCGCCGTCGACGAGTCCGGCACCATCACCGGATTCACGGTGCTGCAGAGCGCCGCCGCCGACTACCCCACTATCCGCCCGCACCGCCTCGCCATCGGCTTCTACGACCTGGCTGACGGCACCCTGGTGCGCACGCACCGGGTTGAGATCGACGTCGACGGCGAGCAGACGGATGTCCCGTCGCTGCTCGGTAGGAAGCGCCCCGACCTCGTTCTGCTCAACGACGACGACCTGGCCTACGCCAAGATCCGCCTCGACCCGGCGTCGCAGGAGGTGGCCCTGGAGAACCTCTCCGCGATCGAGAGCCCCCTCGCCCGCGCCATCATCTGGGGCGCCGTCTGGGACGCCACCCGCGACGCCGAGACCGCGGCGCGCGACTTCATCACGCTCGTGCTCGGCAACGTCGCGACGGAGACCGAGTCCACCACGCTGCGCACCGTGCTCGGCCAGGTCGTGCTGGCCGCCACGTACTACGTCGCGGAGGAATTCCGCACGGCGACGATCAAGGAGGTCGGGGACGCGCTCTGGTCCCTCGCCCGCCACGCCGAGGCCGGCACCGACGAGCAGTTCCAGTTCGTGAAGTTCTTCGCCGCCATCGCGTCCACCGAGAGCCAGCTGGCATCCGTCGCCGCGCTCCTGGACGGCTCGGCGCCGCTCGACGGCCTCGAGATCGACACGGACCTGGCGTGGGAGCTGCTCATCGCCCTCGTGGCCGGCGGCAAGGCCGGCGCGGCCGAGATCGACGCCGCCCTGGCCGCGGACAACACCGCGACCGGCGCCCAGTCGGCCGCACAGGCCCGCGCCGCCGTTCCTACCCTGGAGGGCAAGCAGGCCGCCTGGTCGTCCCTGATCGACGTGGACACCGCGCCGAACACCATCGTGCGGGTCACGGCCGCCGGCTTCCTGCGCGCCACCGACACCGCGCTGCTGGAACCGTTCGTCGACCAGTACTTCGCCATGCTGCAGCCGGTCTGGGCCGCCCGCAGCTTCTCGATCGCGGAGAAGCTGGTTCTCGGCCTCTACCCGGCGCCGCTCGCGAACCAGGCACTCGTCAGCAAGACGCGCACCTGGCTCGACGCCAACCCGGAGCCGCTCGCGCTGCGCCGCCTGGTGATCGAGAACCTGGCCGGGGTCGAACGCGCCCTCGCCGCCCAGGAGCGCGACGCGGAGTAGTCGCGCCGCGGCATCCGCCGTCCCTGCCCGAACGCTCGAGGGCCCTGCCGCACCACTGCGGCAGGGCCCTCAGCAGTTGAACAGCACGCGGCTCTGTAGACTCGCCTTGTTATGGACTTTGACGCAATCTGGCTTGAACTGACCAACTTCTTCTCCATCATCCTGTGGCTCAAGGCCATCAATATCGTGGTCATCATCGTGGGAGCGCTGGTGATCCGGTGGGTGTTACGCTTCGTGATCGACCGTGTCGTGCAACAGATCGTCACGGGGGTGAAGAAGAACCAGAACGTCGAAGACACGCAGGCGCTGAGCGTCTCGCCGCTGGCCGCCGTGCGCGTGGTGCAGCGCACCCGCACACTCGGTTCGGTGCTCTCGAACATCCTCAACGTGACACTGCTGATCGTGACGATCCTGCTGATCGTCAACATCATCAACACGGACATCCTCGGGTCCTTCGCCCTCCTCACCGCCGCACTCGGCGCCGGCCTCGGTTTCGGCGCGCAGAACATCGTCAAGGACATCCTGAACGGGCTGTTCATGGTGGTCGAGGACCAGATCGGCGTGGGCGATGTCGTCGATGTCGGCTTCGCCTCCGGTGTCGTCGAGAACGTCGGCATCCGGGTGACCCAGGTGCGCGACATCAACGGCACCCTGTGGTTCGTGCGCAACGGCGAGATCCTGCGCGTGGGCAACATGTCTCAGGGCTGGGCGCGCGTGATCATCGACCTGGCCATCCCCTACGCCTCCGACGTGGAGGCCGTGCAGAACGAGCTGCTGCGCGTCGCGAAGGCACTGGCCTCCAGCCGCAAGTGGCGGTCCGTGATTCTGGAGAAGCCGGAGATCTGGGGGCTCGAGTCGATCTCCGCCGAGGCCCTCGTCGTGCGCCTGGTGGTGAAGACCCGGGTGGCCGCCCAGTGGGACTTCGCCCGCGACCTGCGCCTGCACCTCAAGAAGGCCCTCGACGGCCTCGGCATCGGCCTGACCCCGCTCAACAGCGTCGTCATGGCCGGCACGGATGGCGCGGTCACCGCTGCCTCCGAGCCCGGCTCCGAGGTAACGCCCGACGCG
Source organism: Cryobacterium sp. TMT3-29-2 (assembly GCF_004564305.1). Classification (NCBI taxonomy): domain Bacteria; kingdom Bacillati; phylum Actinomycetota; class Actinomycetes; order Micrococcales; family Microbacteriaceae; genus Cryobacterium; species Cryobacterium sp. TMT3-29-2. The sequence continues at coordinate 888 of NZ_SOGK01000055.1, read as the reverse complement.
GCCGCGGAGGCAGCCGCGGCCATGCCCGACCTCACCACAGGCCCGTTCACCGCCCCCATCCCGGTGCGCAAGAACAAGGCTCCCCGCGCTCCCCGCCGCCCTAAGAACGCCGGGATCGCCCTTCCCCACGCCGCGCAGACCCGAGCGGTGACGGCGGCGGTCACCGACAGCGACCCGGTGGCGCCTCCGGCACCGGTGACGCCCCCGGCCCCGGCAGCCAAAGCCCCGTCAGCCAAGACCCCGACCCCCAAGACCGAGGCGCCCAAGGCTCCGACGCCCCAGACCGAGGCGCCCACGCACACGGCCCCAGATCCGGAGACCCACGATGACGAATGACACCCCCACGCCGGCCACGCCCGGCGCGGTTCACCTGCGCGACGGCGAGAACGGCACCGCCATCGGCGCCACCTTTTACGAGCAGGTCGGCGGGAGGCCGTTCTTCGAGAAACTCGTGAACGAGTTCTACCGCGGCGTCGCCACCGACCCGGTGCTGAAGCCGATGTACCCCGAGGACGACCTGGGCCCCGCCGCCGAGCGCCTGACCATGTTCCTCGAGCAGTTCTGGGGCGGTCCGACCACCTACAGCGATCAGCGCGGACACCCGCGGTTGCGCCAGCGACACCAGCCGTTCACGGTGAACCCGGACGCCCGCGACCGCTGGCTGAACCACATGCGCGTCGCCGTCGACAAGGCCGGCCTGCCCCCGCTGCAGCGCGACCAGCTCTGGGACTACCTCGAGCGCGCGGCCTACGCCATGCTCAACACCTTCGACCGCTAGATGTTCTTCCCACGGAGGTTGTGAGCGTGGCGTGAGCTAAAAAGGTGAGGACCTCCGGTATCGATTGGGTTACCACACTCAAGTCGATGCCACGGAGGCCCTCATCTCTT